>JBOHYD010000219.1:0-7612 GCA_050737635.1 Luteimonas sp.
GCTGCGAGCTGGATGAAGGCGGTGAAGCGTGCAGCGAGTTTTTCGTAGCGGGTAGCGATTCTGCGGAATTGCTTGATGCGACAGAAGAACCGCTCGACGAGGTTACGGCTTTTAGAGTGATGCCGGTCGTAGGCTCGCTGCACAAGGCGGTTGGCTTTGGGTGGAATGACCACCTCGGCACCTTTGGCTTGAATGGCCGCGACGAAGGCGTCGGCATCATCGGCTTTGTCGGCGGCGACCCGGTTGGGTGCGGGTATGGCTTCCAGCAAAGGCTGGGCTTGGCCGATGTCACTGGCCTGTCCTGGGCTGAGGGTGAAGGTGGCCAACTGGCCCAGACCCTCAACCACAGCGTGGATTTTGCTGGTCAGTCCGCCGCGAGAACGTCCAAGGCACGGATCGCCGTTTTTTTGGGCGCACCGGTGGCGTGCTGGTGGGCGCGGATGCTGGTGGAGTCGATGAAGGCTTCTTCAAAGTCGGCGTCTGCGGCCAAGGTGGTGAAGATAGTTCTCCAGACGCCGCGCTTCTCCCAACGGGCGAAGCGCTGATAGATGGTGTTCCAGTCGCCGAAGTGGGGAGGCAGGTCGCGCCAGGGGGCACCGGTGTGAGCGATCCAGAGCACCGCGTCGACAAACCGGCGATTGTTGTCCCCGGTACGACCAGGATCGCCGGGCTTGCCAGAGACAAGCGGCGCTATCCGCTTCCATTGCGAATCACTCAGACTGTGACGCTTCATAGTCCACCTCCTTCAATGGGTTGGGGCAGAATTATAAAGCTAAATGTCAACACACCCTAGATCGTTGGCGTTGCAAGAAATAAAATGCTCTCGAAGCCCCGCCCTCACCGGCGGGGTTTTTGTTTAGCGCGCATTGGGCGCATCCGAGGCGGGTTCGCTCGACGGGCTGCATGCGTTGCGATGCGGCTGGGCATCCCGCAGCGCGCATGACGACGTCACCGCCGCACTGCGCGCACTCACGCTGCCATTTCGCGTCACCGCGACCGCAGGCCAAGGAGTCAATCAGCCCATACTCGCGCTGGCGTCGGCATGCGCCGTCGCGACACAATGATCGCAAACCGCGATGATCGATTCATTGCGCCTACCGATGCCGACAGGGCCGACGCGATGTTCAATCCACATCCCCGCATCGAGGTGCTGCCGGTCGCCGACGGCCGCAGCTGCTACGTGATCGACGATGCGCTGCACGACCCCGAGCAGCTGGTCGCATACGCCGTCGCGCAGCGCGCGGGCTTCGTCGCCGCGCCGTACAACGCGTATCCGGGCCTGGAACTGCGCCTGCTGGACGATGTCACGGCGCGGCTAGTCGATTTCTTTCGCGTGCACCTGCGCCAGGCGTTCGGCGCGCGGCGCGTGCAGCGCGCGCGCAGCCGGCTGTCGATGGTGACGCTGCCGCCCGACGCGCTGCGGCCGTCGCAGTGGATCTGCCACCGCGACCGCATCGCGTTTGCGGCCAACCAGTGCATCGTCGCGTCGGTGCTGTATCTGTTTCGCGATTGCGCGCTCGGCGGCACCAGTTTTTACACCTCCAAGCTGTCCGCGCGCGACACCGCGCAGCTGATGCGCGACTCGGTCACCCAGGATGCCGACACCTTTGCCGCCACACACGGCGTGGCGCGCGGCTATATGACCGGGTCGAACGCGTACTTCGATCACGCGCTCACTGTCGAGGCGAGGTGGAACCGGCTGATCCTCTACGACGGCGACCTATTCCACACCGGCGACATCCGCGCACCGCAGCGCATGTGCGCCGATCCGGTGGCCGGGCGGCTGTCGTTCAACGGGTTTTTGACCTGCAGCCGCAGTGCGATCTGACCGCGTCAGCCGTTGGCGCGCGTCCTGGCGCTAGCGGCGGGCGTTCTGCACGTCGACAGCGTCATCGACCATCGCCGTAGCCGTAGCCGTAGCCGTAGCCGTGGTCGTGGCCGTAGCCATAGCCGCCATAGCCGTAGCCGTAGCCGTAGCCGCCGAAACCGGGCCCGCGCGACGTGCCGACGCTGATGTCGACGGTCACCCGCGACGGACGCTCGTCGCCGACATCCTTGCTGACGCGCAGATGTGCGTGGCTGAAGGTGCTGCTGCCGTAACCTTTGCTGTAGCCGATGCCGGTGCTGACGCTGCCGGACACGTCGAAGCCGTCGTCGCGTTTGGCGGTGTCGAGGCCGGCACGGTCGTAGCTACCGGCGGGCAGCGCGGACGGTGGCGTGCCGGCGGGGTTGCCGAAGCCGATCGGTGCGGTCGAGGCCGGCAGCGACAGATCCAGCTCGCTGGCCGCAGCCGGAGCCGTTGCGGCGACAGAACCCAGACAAACCAGCAGCAGATTGGTTCGCAGCGCCATGATGTCGATCTCTGGAGAGGGGGGTGGCCTCGTGACACCGACTTGGCGCGCCGACAGCTTCAGCCGAGGCTAAGCCAACTCACTTGAATGCAGCCCTGCTCGACCACCATATCAGGCAGGCACGCAAGCCCCATCGGCAACCCAAACACTGCCGTGGACGCAATGTGCTAACAAAGTGTTAACGCAACATCCCACATTGTCACCGATCAGCGGAAATCCCGCGCCCACCACACTCAATCGCAGGCGCTACGCGTGGCCAAGCCCAAGTCCGTTGCCAAACCCAAGACCCGCAAGAGCCAGCGCGAGGTCTCCGACTCCAACCTCCACAAGCGCCTGATGAGCGACCGCATCTCCGACGATGTCGATGCCTTCGAGAAGGCCGGTGGCCGCGTCGAGGTGCTCGGCACCACGCGTGTGCTGCAGAAGATCGGCGACGGCGCGGCGACCTGAGATCGCGCCGCTGCATGACGACCCGACCGCGTCCGTCGCGACGCAAGGACCTGTCCGGCACCGCGATGATGACTTCGACGCCATGACCACCGCCACGGCCGACTTCGACCTGACCCCGCCGACCGACGCGCAGCGTGACCACCTCGGCGCAGGACTCAACCCCGACGAGCGCCGCGTGCTGCTCGCGCACGGCACCGAGGCACCGTTCTGCGGCGTGTTTCTCGACAATAAGCGCGACGGCGTCTACACCTGCCGGTTCTGCGGGCTGCCGCTGTTCCGTTCGAGCGCCAAGTTCGATTCCGGCACCGGCTGGCCGAGCTTCTTCGCGCCCTACGCTCCGGCGCATATTCGCGTGGTGCGCGATACCAGCTATGGCATGGTCCGTGAGGAAGAGGTCTGCGCGCGCTGCGGCAGCCACCTTGGCCATGTCTTTGCGGACGGTCCGCCGCCGACCGGGCAGCGTCATTGCCTCAATTCGGCGTCGCTGGCGTTCACCGCGCACGGCGAAGCGCTGCCCGATCCGCTGCGCCGCGGCGGCGCGGAGTCCGCAGCGGTCGACTGACCGCAATCGCCGCTGATGCCGGCAGCACACTCCTTGCGCGACGAGCGCGGCACGCTGACGCGGGTATGCTGCCGCGCTCCACCCAGATTGCACGCCAGCACACGCCATGACCGAGCAGACCACTGAACCTTCCACGGCACCCGGCAACGAGACGCCGCCCGATCGCCTGTCGGTCGACCCGCGCAGCCGGTTCCACGCCGCCGCCCTGCTCGCGCGCGGCATCGGCATCGGCTTCAACGGCATCGAGCGCAGCGACGTCGAGGAATACTGCGTCAGCGAGGGCTGGATCCGCGTCGCCGCCGGCAAGTCACTCGACCGCCGCGGCAATCCGATGACGGTAAAGCTGCGGGGGGTGGTCGTGCCGTGGTTCCAGACGACGGGTTGACGCTGGGTCCCGGCGTGCGCCGGGATGACGACTGAGGGCAGGCACCTGAGCAACCCGGCGATACCGGTTTCCTCGGTCTGGGTATCGCAAGGTGTAGACCGGCGCGTGGCCGTCGCTCGCGAGTTCGAGCGGCAGATCGGACAGCGTGCCGGGGATACTCGCCAGTGGCGACTGCAGCGTCAGCGTCAATCAGGCGCAAACACCACGTACCGACGGCCGTGTCGCACGATGCCGAGCGCTCACTCCTCGCCGATGTCCTCGTTCCACAGCGCCGGATTGGCCGCGATCCAGCCGCCGAGCATCGCGATGCAGCGTTCGTCATGCAGGTCGATCACCTCGACGCCGGTCTCGCGCAGCCAGTTGATGCCGCCGGGAAAATTGACCGACTCACCGACCACCACCGTGCCGATATTGAACTGCCGCACCAGCCCGCTGCAGTACCAGCACGGTGCCAGTGTGGTGACCATGATCGTGTCGCGGTAGCGGCGCTGGCGGCCGGCCTTGCGGAAGGCGTCGGTTTCGCCGTGCACCGACGGGTCGCCTTCCTGCACGCGGCGGTTGTGGCCGCAGCCGAGCAGTCGGCCGTCATCGTGGTACAGCGCCGCGCCGATCGGGATGCCGCCCTCGGCCAGGCCCTGGCGGGCTTCGTCGATCGCGGTGTCGAGCATCGCGCGGTAATCGGGCGTCGAAATCATGGCGATGTCTGCACGGCAAGAGGCTGGGCGCAGTCTGCCGTCGTTGCCGTGCCGCGTCGACCCGCGCAATCTGTCGATGCCGGCTGTCGATGCCTGGTTCGGCCCGCGATCACTCGACGGTCGCGATGTGGCCGGCACGCAACGGCCTGCGCGACCGATCGGCGATACCATTCGCGGCATGAGCGACTCCAAACCGAGCCCCGACACCACCCATTTCGGCTTCCGCGACGTGCCGGTGGCCGACAAGCAGAAGCTGGTCGGCGCCGTGTTCTCGTCGGTGGCCGGCAATTACGACCTGATGAACGACCTGATGAGCCTCGGCATCCATCGGGTCTGGAAGCGCTACTTCACCGCCACCGCGCAGGTCAAACCCGGCGACCGCGTGCTCGACCTCGCCGGCGGCACCGGCGATATCGCTGCGTTGCTGAGCGACCGCATCGGCGCGACGGGCTCGCTGGTGCTCGGCGACATCAACGGCGCGATGCTGCGCGTCGGCCGCGACCGCATGACCGACCGCGGTCACGTCCGCGGCTTCGGCTATGTGCAGTGCAATGCGCAGGATCTGCCGTTCCCCGATGCCAGCTTCGATCTGGTGACCATCGCGTTCGGCCTGCGCAACGTCACCGACAAGGACGCCGCGTTGCGCGAGATGCTGCGCGTGCTCAAGGTCGGCGGCCAGGCCCGCGTGCTGGAGTTTTCGCAGGTCACCGCGGAATGGTTCCGGCCGCTGTACGACTTCCACTCGTTCAAGATCTTGCCGCGTCTCGGCGAGCTGTTCGCGAACGACGCCGACAGCTATCAGTACCTCGCCGAATCGATCCGCCAGCATCCGCCGCAGGACACGCTGAAGACGATGATGGCCGACGCCGGCTTCGCCGGATGCGACTACAAAAACCTGTCGGCCGGGATCGTCGCGATCCATACCGGCCACAAGGTCTGATCACGTCGACGGCAACCTCCGGTACCGCGCCCGCTCGGGCGCGACTCGGCGGCCGGCAACCCAGGCGCTAGACTCTCGCCTCCCGTCCTTCTGCAGGGTCGCCATGCGTGTTCCGCCAATGCTCCGTTGCCGTGTCCTGCGCGTTTCCGCGCTGTTTGCGCTGTGCTGCAGCGCGCTGTTGCTTGCCGCCTGCCGCCGCGATGCCGGCAGCGATGCCACCACCCCGACCGCCATGCCGAAGCCCGCCATGACCGCCGCCGCGCGCCGCGACGAGCATTCCTACGCCGAGCCCGACAAGGTCGTGCTCAGCGATCTCGCGCTCGATCTCAAGGTCGATTTCGATGGCAAGACCATCGCCGGCACCGCCACCTACACCCTCGACTGGAAGGACGCTGCCGCCACCCAGCTGGTGCTCGATACGCGCGACCTCGGCATCGACAAGGTCGAGGGCGAATCCGCCGATGGCCAGTGGCAGCCGCTGCAGTACGGCATCGCCAACCGCGACGCCATCCTCGGCAGCAAGTTCACCATCGAGACGCCGGCACGCAATGCCCACGTCCGCGTCACCTACCGCACCTCGCCCGACGCGTCCGGCCTGCAGTGGCTCGACGCGGCAATGACCGGCGGCAAGGCCCTGCCGTTCATGTTCAGCCAGTCGCAGCAGATCCACGCACGCAGCTGGGTGCCGCTGCAGGACACCCCGAGCGTGCGCTTCACCTACTCCGCGCACATCCTCACGCGCCCGGACGTGATGGTGCTGATGAGCGCCGACAACGATCCGGCCGCTGTGCGCGATGGCGACTACCGCTTCACCATGCCGCAGAAGATTCCGTCCTACCTGCTCGCGATCGCCGCCGGCGACCTGGTGTTCCAGCCGTTGTCCGCGCGCGCCGGCGTGTGGGCGGAGCCGGCGATGGTCGACAAGGCGACTAAGGAATTCGCCGACACCGACAAGATGATCGTCACCACGGAAAACCTGTACGGCCCCTACCGCTGGGGCCGCTACGACATCCTGGTGCTGCCGCCGTCGTTCCCGTACGGCGGCATGGAAAACCCGCGCATGACCTTCGCCACGCCGACGGTGATCGTCGGCGACAAGTCGCTGGTGTCGCTGGTCGCGCACGAGCTCGCGCACAGCTGGTCGGGCAATCTGGTGACGTTTGCCAGCGCCAAGGACGCCTGGCTCAACGAAGGCGTGACCAGTTATGTCGAGAACCGCATCGTCGAGGCGACATTTGGCAAGGATCAGGCCGACATGGAATGGGTGATCTCGCGCAATGAGCTGAAGGAGGAATACAAGACGCTCGACCCGAAGCTTCAGGTGCTCGCCGAGAAGCCGGGGGACGTCAAAAATCCTGACGACACCTCGGCAGCGACGGTCTATCACAAGGGCGCATGGTTCATGCAGGCGCTCGAGCAGCGCTTCGGCCGCGACAACTTCGATGCGTTCCTGCGCGGCTACTTCGACCACTTCGCGTTCCAGAGCATCGACAGCCAGCAGTTCGACGCCTATGCCAAGGCCAATCTGCTGAAGAAGTCTCCGGACAAGATGACCGATGCCGACTTCGACGCCTGGCTGTACCAGCCGGGCGTTCCCGCCGACGCGCCGCGCGTGCTGTCGCTGCGCTTGGGCATCGTCGACTCCGCGCGCCTGGCGTGGTTGGGCAGCGGCCAGCGGCCAGCCACGCAGATCACCGACGCGTGGACCACGCAGGAGTGGGTGCACTTCATCGAAGGCCTGCCGGCGACGCTGACCGCCGCCCAGTTGGCGCAACTCGACGGTGCGTACGCATTCACTGGCACCGCCAACGGCGAGATCGCGCAGCGCTGGTATCCGCTGACCGTGCGTAGCGGGTATGTGCAGGCCAACGGCGCAATCGCCGAATTTTTGCAGCGCGTCGGCCGCCGCAAGCTGATCGTGCCGACCTACGAGGCCCTGGTGGCCACCGAGTCCGGCCTGGCACTGGCCAAGGACGTGCTCGCGAAGGCCAAGCCCGGCTACCACCCGATCACCACCGGCACCGTGCAGGCGCTGATCGACGCTGCCAAGCCGGCTCCAGGCAGCGCGCCGCCGGCGATGTCGGCGATGTCGGCTGCGCCGCAAAGCATGCCGGCGCAGCCCGAATCGTCTCCGTCGAAGGTGACGATGTCCGACGGCGACCCGACGCGCCCCGCGCCCGAGTCGTCGCCGACGAAATGATGCGATGAGCGCGGTCGCGCACCCGTTCG
>JBOHYD010000220.1:0-1683 GCA_050737635.1 Luteimonas sp.
GCCTGTACTTCGCTGGAAGCACGATGTGGTACAGCAACACTGTCACGTTGTGACGCTTATGGATGTACTCGCTCATCCCAAAAGCTTACGCCGCAAGCGGCGAGGTATCGAACCCGGAAGGGAATGACGGAGACATTGCATGCGCACGACCTTGCTTCTGCTGGCATTGCTCATCGCCGCCATGATCGTGCCGGCGGCGGCGCACGATCCCAAGTCCGGCGGCTCCCAAACGCCGATGCAGTCCATCGATCCGCTGGCCGCACCCGCCGTTGCCCTAGTCGAGCGTTTTTCAACAGCGCTTCAGAAAGGCGATCTTGCTTCGGCGGGTAAGCTGATGGCCGAGGACGTGCTGATCCTCGAGTCGGGCGGCGCCGAACGCAGTCGCGACGAATATCTGGGTGGCCATGCCAAGCACGATGCGGCTTTCCTCAAGGAAGCCCACGTGCAGGTGCTGCACCGGTCCGCGCGGGTCGACGGTGCGCTGGCTTGGGTCGGCACCGAAAGCAAGGTACACGCGCAGAAGGACGGCAAGCCGCTCGTCCTGCGCAGCACCGAGACGGTGGTCCTGCGCAAGACCGGGAAGGACTGGCGGATCGTGCACATCCATTGGTCGTCGCGACCCAAACCTGCGACGAAGCCGTCCGCGTCGGAGGCATCGCTTTCGTTCCCCGCACAGCCGCATCAAAAAGCAGCGGACAAAGACCGAGCCGCATTGCTCGCCGGCGCAGGCGCCGGGCAGTCGATGGTGGCCGAGCATCGGGGCGTTCCCGGGCCGCGCCACGTGATCGAACTCGCCTCGGATCTGGGCCTGAGCGCCGACCAGTATCGTCGCGTCGATGCCGTGCACGCGCAGATGCACAGCGATGCCGTCGCCCTCGGCCGGCAGGTCATCGCTGCAGAAGATGCGCTCGATGCGCTGTTTGCCGCGCCCAGCCCGGACCCAAGGGCGGTGGAGAAACAAGTCGCCGAGATCGGACGGCTTCGGGCGCAACTGCGGCAAGTGCATCTCGACGCGCACCTGGCGACCGCACCGCTGCTGAGCGTCGAGCAACATCAGCGCTACGCGGCGCTACGCCACGGCGCAATGACACGATAGGGGAAACTGGCAATGCCGTTCCATGATCTAGGCGTTCTCAGCCTCACCAGCGTTACCCGTATGGCAAGGGGTCGTGCCACACCGCCGAGGTGGGCGGGTACTTCGTCGAAGGCCATGTGCCGGCGCAGGACATCCGGCGGCTGCTGACGGAGCGCCCGAACGCCAAGGGCCTGGTCCTGCCCGGGATGCCGATCGGATCGCCGGGAATGGAGATGCCGGATGGCCGCCGGCAGGCTTATACCGTCGAACTGGTGACGCGCGATGGGGAGGACCCATCCATTTGCGCAGCACTCAGCCACGCACTGAAACACGGGGGCGAGGGGATCTCGCCTTTCATCCAAACAGGAGCAACCCCATGAGTCGGCGGTCTCAAGAAGCAAGTGCAACACGTGATTTGAATGCGGCGATTTCCTGTTCCATCGCCTCCTGCGGCGTGGCCCAACCCAAGGTTTTGCGCGGTCGTGCGTTCATCAGCCCCGCCACCTGATTGAGATACCCCTGACTGACTTGCGACAGATCGATCCCCTTGGGCAGGAACTGCCGCAGCAGGCCATTGGTGTTCTCGTTGCTGCCCCGTTGCCACGGCG
>JBOHYD010000221.1:0-6806 GCA_050737635.1 Luteimonas sp.
GATCACCGCCGACAAGCCGCTGTTCAACTACCTCATCAAGAGCAAGGAGGAGTGGGGCGGCGCTGGCGGCTATCTCACCGAACCGCTGCGCGTGAAGAATGACGGCAATGGGCAGGACTACTTCGGCGCTGATCAGGTCAACTTCAACGCCCGTGATCCGATCAAGCGCACGCGCTGGCCGTACTACGGCTATCACCAGGGTTACGGCTTCGACGAGGACACCCTGCAGTCCGCGGGTATCCAGATCAGTGACGACAGTCAGACCGTCGTTGCCACGGCCGACGAAAAGTATCGCCTTGGCAATCTGTACAAGGAGGTCATCGAGTCGATGCGGTTGAGCACGCAGGTCGACCTTGACGAGCGCTTTCACCTGAACGGCGCGCAATCGGCCAAGGCTGCGCCCGGCTTGGATTCGCTCATCTCACTGACGCCAACTGTCGGCACGGTGGGTGGCCTGGATGCAGCGCAGTTCGACTTTTGGCGCAACAACACTCGACTTGGAATCGTCACCGCGCCTATCGCTGATGGGCCGATCAACGCCGCACTGAAGGCGATGTGGCGTGCATCGATGCTCTACGGCGGCGTAACGCCTGACGGAATCTTCTGCGGGCTTGCATTCCTCGAGGCCCTTGAAGCTGAAAACCGTGTGATCCAGCGTATTGAAGTGATGAGCAACGGCCGGCAAGGCACCGATCTTGATGGCGCGATCCGCAACACCACGTTCAACGGCGTGCCGGTGATGTGGGACCCGACGCATGAGCGGCTGGATGCGCAGTATGGCCCATTCAGCACGCCGTGGACCAACCGTTGCTACATGCACAACAGCAAAACCGGCATGCGGTTGCGTCCGATCAAAGGGGCATGGATGCAGCATCGTAAGCCGAAGCGCATGCATGACCGCTACGTTCACTTCTGCGCCATGACCAGCAAGTACGGCATGACCATTGGTCAGCGCAATGCCACTGCTGTCCTGTCAATCACATAAGGAGTTCACGCCATGCCCATGCTCAAGGCACTCGGTGCCAATATCGACCTTACCGTAACCGGCCCCTTGACCGGGGTCACGTTGGGTGAAACCCCGTTTTTCCCCGGCAATAACGCCATTCTCCGCCTGTCGTCTGCGATCGGTGGTGCGGGCGCGATCCAGATTCAGGGCAGTGATGCGCTGGCGGGCACGTACACCACGCTGCAGACCATCAATGCCGCATCTGGCCTCGACATCGAGGTGTTCAACCTTCCGGCATTCATTCGACTCAACAAGTCTGTAGCCGGTACCGGCACGATTGCCAATGCCGTTCTGGAGGGCGTCCAGTGACCAAGCTAACTGAAGAAAAAGGCGCAAGTCAATCGGGCGGAAAGGCTGCAAATGATGGTGTTGAAGGCAAGATCACCACGTTGGCGCAAGTCGACGTTCTGATCTTCCGCAACGATACGACCAGCATCCCGGACACAGTGTTCGAGCACGAGCTGCCGATCTTGCGGATGCTGCATGGCGATGCCTTCGTTAAGGTCGCAGGCGAGGACACCGTCGATGTCGAGGACTTCGACGCGAATGACGAGTTGGAGAGATTGAAGCGCAAGTACATCAGCAAGGACGCCGACCCGGTATCGGCGGTGTATCGCAATGATCCGCGTCTGCTAGCCAAGGAAGCCGGCGTCACGTATGAGGCCGGCACCTCTCGCAAGCCGCCCGCGTCCGAGCAAACGCCTGCAAAGAAAACCGTGCTGAGAAAGCAACGCTGATCGTCGATGAACGCGGGTAGAGGATTGGGGCCGGCATCACGTCGGCCCATTTTCTAGGAAACAGCCTAATGGCCTGGACAAACGCATTCACCATTGGCCCCTGCACGCTGGCGGTGCACAAGAATAACAGTGAGGTGGCGATGACGCCTGCCGAAATGGTAGAGGACGGCGCGTCTATTTCCATTGATGGCGATGGCCTAGTGAAGATGGTAACGCTGCCTTTTAGTATGTATACCGCACGGGTCATCCCCAGCTATGCCACGAACCGCGCGCCTGTGCGGCTGTCGGAAATGAATATTTCTCCCGCAGACGGCGGGATATATTTCGGGTCTACATGGGATGGTGCCACAACAGGGCCTGGGCTTAGTCGTGATGAAACGCTCGCTGTGGTGCCTGATCCCGCCGCTTTTGAAGCCGGCGAGGCATGGACGTTTGCCGGCATGTATTTGGGTTACTTCGGTCCCACCTAATGCCGACCACGTCCTTCAGCGTTGAGATCGACTATGTCGCTCCTGATACGGTGTCCTACAACTGCGAGTGCGAGGACAACTCCGGAAATCGCACGCTTAAAGAACTGCGCGACGATCTTGCGCGACGGCTCGGCTACGGTGCGCAGGTCGACAATCTACCGCCAGGGGTGACCGAATTACTGAACTCGTTCCTACAAGGCGCGCAGCGTGCGCTATACCGCCGTTACGACGTGCTGCGCACCGAGCGCATCTATGTGTGGGACCTCGTACCCGGCGTTCGCTATTACGACATCGATGGCAACAGCGATGTATGTACGAAGCGTCTGGACCCGCGCAAGGTGTCATGGGTCGGCATCGAGCGTGATCGATTGTGGGCGCCGCTTATCTGCGGCATCACACCAGAGCACTATTCATTCGAACAGACAGGCTGGCCGACGCGCTACGAGATTCGTCAGTGCATCGAAATCTGGCCAGCACCGGATGACGAGCCGACACGTCTGCGGATCAAAGGGCGCTTCGAGTTGGAGCCGTTCACTGCCGACGAACACAAGACGACGATCGACGACGAGCTTGTGTTTCTAATGGCTCTTGCAAACGTCAAGGCGCACTACGGACAGCCAGACGCCGGCAACTACATCGGCCAGATGGAAACGATGATGGCCAACTTTGTTGCGGGCAGCCATCATACGCGGCGCTACGTGCCGGGCGTGATGCATCGGATCGAAGACTCTGAGCCTCGCTGGACTGCCGATAGCTGGCCGCCGGCATGACTCGCGTCGTCACGCTCAATGCATTGAAAGCTGGCATCTCACGGCTGCGCACCAAGGGCGGCGCAGATCCGTCGTCGCTGTACGACCTGGTCAACGGCTACGTGACGCAGGCGGGCACGGTCACGTCGCGGCCTGGCACGGTGAACAAGGCTATATTGCCAGTCGCCACGAAAGGGCTGTGCGCTTTCAAGGGCCAGCTGTTCGTGTTTTCGGATAGCCCGAAGGTGGTTCCGGTCGGCTATGCGTGCGAGGTGTTGATCCATCCATCGGATCGCACGTTGACACTGACTTACATCCACTACGCGCGTCCATTCCTCGGTTTCCTCTATGTCGTTGGCGAGTGGAGCAATGGCGATATCTATCACTACTGGCTGCAGGACGCGCAGGCATGGCAGGCGAATCATGTCTACATGCTCAATGCCGTTGTGCGTCCGACATCGCCCAATGGTTTCGGGTACGTGGCAGAACGCCTTGCGGCTCCGGGGAGCGTGTGGACAT
This sequence comes from Luteimonas sp., assembly GCA_050737635.1. Lineage (GTDB taxonomy): Bacteria > Pseudomonadota > Gammaproteobacteria > Xanthomonadales > Xanthomonadaceae > Luteimonas. The sequence goes on from JBOHYD010000221.1 coordinate 3,482, forward strand.
CCGGCGTTACGCGTGCGACTGGTGATCGTGTTGAGCCGACGGTGCCGAACGGTTTCGAATATGTCGTCATTGAGGTTTACGGTGGCAAACCAGCGAGCGGAAATGTCGAGCCAGTCTGGCCCACAGCAGGCGGTGGAACGGTCAGCGAGGACACCGATGGATTACCCGTGACACTGCCAACCATTGGCGATGGTGGTGCGGCAGAACCGCCGCCTGATGTGATTGATCGGTATGGTAATCCGGGTGGAAGCAAGCCCGGAACGAATCAGCAGGCTCCCTGATGCCGACGCCTGCCTGGCAGCCTGGCCGTCTTTACCTGCCCGGCGCACTCGTCGTGCCGCGCACTGCGCCGGCACCGCAAACGTCCGCGCTCGCGAATCCTGGCGCTGAAGACGGCACGCTTGGCGGTTGGGATCGGACGATCACCGGCGGCGCTGGCGTGCCGGCGGTACGTACCGACAGGGTGTTCACCGGAACGTATTGCTTCCGCTTTAACGGAGGTTCGGGGAACAATGCAATCGAGTGCGTGTGGCTCAACCAGACCGCACCGATCGTGCAGCTCGGAAACCGCATCTCTGCGTCGGCGAGCATCGCACTGGACGACACTGGGAATTCCGCGAACCGCAGCTCGATACGACTGTATTGGTTCAGCAGCAGCGATGGTACCGGGGCCCCCATCAGTTTCAGCGATGGCAATGTGCTGTCCGGAAACAACAGCAGTTGGCGCACGTCCACTGTCACCGGCGCGGCCCCGCCGAATGCGGCGAGCGTTCGCGTAGGCGTGTGGACGCGCGCGAACAATTCGGGTGGTGTGCGCTTCGATCAGGTGGTCTGGGACTACAACTTCACCCCGACCGCTGGGTTAATCTATAAGGCTGTCCAACCTGCCGCCGGTCTGAGTGATTCGACAGAACCGACTTGGCCGTTAATTCTCGGCGTGCAGATCATCGACAACCAGGTCATCTGGGAAGCGGTCGTACTGTCGCGCGTTGTCTGGCAGGCAGTGCCGCTACTCATATCAGGCGACACCGAGCCGGTATGGCCAGAAACCAATGGGGGCTACGTCGCCGACGGCACGATCAAGTGGCGCACTTCTAGTCGTCGTGTCGAAGACGTGAAGTGCCCAAATAGCAAGGTGGTCGTCATCCTCGCCAGCAAGGTGTTTGCAGCCGACAAGGACATCGTGCGCTTTTGTGCGACCGCAAACCCGCTCGACTGGACCAGCGCTGATAACGCCGGCTATCTTGCCACGGGGTTGCAACAGGCCAACGGGAACGACATGGAGGTACTGAACCAGTACCGAGGAAACCTCGTCGCCCTCAATGCGAGCAGCTTTCAGAACTGGCAAGTCGACCCCGACCCGGCGGCGATGGCGATTCTCGACCAGATGGACGGCATCGGATCGACGTGGCAGCAGGCTGCGCAACCCGTTGCAAACGAACTGCTGTATCTATCGCATCTCGGGGTGCGATCGGTAGGGTTGTCTGCGGCGAACAACAGCCTAGCGGCGGGCGATGTTGGCATGCCCGTCGATCCGCTTGTGCAGGCCGCCATTCGCGATGCGATCGCGCGGGAGGCGATTCCAGTATCCACCTACTACCCGAGTCAGGGTCAGTACTGGCTGGCGTTCCCCGGATACCCGACGACGGATGTCACCACGGTTTTCGTGTTCACTATGAACGGCGGCACGGGGAAATGGAGTCAGTACTTGTTCCCGTTTGCAATTGAGGCGTTCGCACAGCTCGGTGACGATCTCTATATCCGCAACGGTGAGGCTGTGAGCCTTGTGTCGGAGGACGCGATTGCCGACGACATTTTTGCTGACGGTGTGTCGACGGTGGAGTTCGGAGGCATGGTCTGGTGGCATTACCTCGATTTCGGACAGCCGGGAGTGACGAAAATGTTGCAGGGCGTGGATGTCGTAGCAAGCGGCACGCCGAGCATCAGCATCGGCTACGACCAGCGTGACCTGGCGATGTTCACCGCCCCCTACGAAATCCCGGCAGACACGCTGCCCGGCGGCATGATTCCGCTTCCAGTTAGCGCGCCGACGATGAGTGTGAAGTTGGATTTTGCCAGCGGCCAAAGGTGGAGCATGCAGGCGGTCAACCTGATTGTGTCCGACTTTCGAGCGGGGGTTTGAGATGGCTGATGGCGGAGACATGGTCAGCGCGATTCGGGTGGCCGTACCACTGGTGCAGGACTACGCGCGCATTGCGGCGTCGCTGCGGCCTGACGAGGCGCTTCAGTTCGCCGCGTTCACCGGCATGTCGCGTTACGAGCCGAATATCCTGGCGCGTGCGTTGATCGCAACTCCGGGACCGGCCTATGCGCTGATCGATCGGAATGGCGAGGCGGTCGCGATCGGCGGATTTGAACGGCTGCGCGAAGGTGTCTGGGACACGTGGGGGATCGGCACACTCGAAGGCTGGTCAAAGCACTGGTATGCGATCACTCGTGAATCTCGCCGTCAGATGGAGCATGTATTCAACAGCGGTGCGCATCGCATTCAAATCATCGCGCATGCCTCGCGAACCGATGCGCATGCGTGGTACGCGCGCGGGTTGAGAATGCAGTACGAAGGCGTGCTGCGCGGCTACTGCGCGAACGGTGACGATGCCGTGGTCTATGCGCAAGTTCGGGGGGGCGCTCAATGAGCGGCGGTGGCAACAACAAGGCGGCCGATCAGGCGCGCGCCGACGAGCAAGCGCGGCAGGCAGCGATTGCCCGCACGCAGGGTGCAGTCAATCAAGTCTTCGATGACCCAAAGCGCAAGGCCGACATCGCTGACTACGTGGGCGCGACGCGGCAGTATTTGACGCGCGACCTTGACGAGCAGAAGGTGAAGACAGACCGCGAGCTGACGTTCTCATTGGCGCGCAGCGGCAACACTGGCGGCAGCCTGCAGGTCGACAAACAGGCGCAGTTCGGACGTGATTATTCGAAGGGCCTGCTGCAGGTCGACCGCACGGCGCGGGGTGACGGTGCTGACCTTGAGGCGGCCGATCAAGACGCCCGTGCCAGACTGATCCAGTTGTCCACATCAGGGCTCGACGTGACCACAGCGGCTGCGCAATCCGCAGCGGCCCTGCGCAGTTCGCTGGAGGCGGGCAAAGCGGCATCGCAAACGCAGGGTCTTGGCGATGTATTCGGCCAGTTCACGAAGTTTTACCAGGATAGCCGGGATCAAGCCGAGCGCCGGAAGGCAGAGGGTTCACCCCCGTTATCACGGACACTTACGAGAAGGCCGATTGAGGCCCTGAGGAGTGTTCATGTCGAAGCGAAGGAAGTTCAGTGTTGAGTTCAAGCGTGGTGCGGTTGAACA
>JBOHYD010000222.1:0-11236 GCA_050737635.1 Luteimonas sp.
GCCTGTACTTCGCTGGAAGCACGATGTGGTACAGCAACACTGTCACGTTGTGACGCTTATGGATGTACTCGCTCATCCCAAAAGCTTACGCCGCAAGCGGCGAGGTATCGAACCCGGAAGGGAATGAAATTACAGAAAGGATGTTGCACTACCTGACATGTCATCGCCTTGCCGCAAAAGAGGATGTGGTTTTTCAGTTTGCGCGACAGAAGCGCTTGCGGTACTCCATTGCCTTGGGCATCAGCGCCTGCAGGTTCTGAATGCGGGTGCCGGAGCTCGGATGGGTGGATGCGAATTCCGAGCTCGGCTGGCCACCGCTGGCCGCGCCCATGCGCTCCCACAGTGCGATCGACTCGCGCGGGTCGAAGCATGCCGCGGCGGCAAGCATCAGGCCCATCTCGTCGGCCTGGGTTTCCTGCTTGCGCGCGTACGGCAGCGCGCGGCCGTAGCCGTACACCGCCATCACCGTCTGCATCTGCTGCGCGTCCATGCCGCTGGCGGCGCCGGCCATCTGGCCGAGCTGGGCGAGTTTCTGTTCGGTCATGCGCTGCGCGCCGTGGCGCAGCAGCGCATGGGTGATTTCGTGGCCGACCACGATCGCCATCGCGTCGGCGTTCTGCGCCACTGGCACCAGGCCGGTGTAGACCGCGATCTTGCCGCCGGGCAGGCAGAACGCGTTGACCTGTTCGGACTCGAGCACGGTCACGTCCCAGTCGAACGACTGCTCGATGTGGTGGGCCCGCAGGCCGTGCTCGGCGGCGAGCGCGTCCTCAACCTCGGGGATCTTCGCGATCAGCCGCTGCGCGATGTCGCGTACCTGCGTGGCGATCTGCGCATTGCGGTCGACCGGCCGCTCGGTCGAGAGGATTTGCTGATACGCCTCCAGTCCGAGGGCTTTTTCGTCCTCGGTGGAGATGCTCTTGTCGATCAGCACGGTCTCGCCGGTCAGCGGATCGGTGCTGCGGTTGGAAAAATAGAAATACGCGCCGTAGATCGCGAACGCCGCCAGGATCAGCAGCCGCGGATTGAAACCGCCGCGCCGCGGCGCGGCGTCGCCGCGATTGCCCAGTGTCATGTTGCGCATCGTGCCGCCTCCTTAGTTCTCGGTGCGGCCGGGCAGCAGGCCCGGCGGCGCATTCAGATGTCCCGCACCACGCGAAAGCCGATCCGCGCGTTGGTGACGTCGACTGCGATCGGCGCGCGCCACGCCGAACGCACCTGCGCCGGTGCGCTCGCCCATGACCCGCCGCGGATCACGCGCGTGCGGCAACCCGGATTGATCCACGCGCTGCCGTCCCTGGGCGCACGTCGGTAACCATCATGCCAACAATCCGCGACCCACTCGCTGAGGTTGCCGGCGAGATCGTGCACGCCCCAGGCATTGGCGGCATGCTGCCCCACCGCCGCCGGCCCCCATGCGCCGTCGCCGAAGCCCGCGAAGGCATTGCTCCAGCGGCGACCGCTCGGCGAACGGTCACGCGCGCCGGTGACGTTGCCGGCGCCGGGAGGCGGCGTGCCGCCGCCCCACGGATACTGCCCCGGCGTGCCGGCGCGCAGCATGTATTCAAATTCGGCCTCGCTCGGCAGCCGGTAGCGTTTTCCGCTCAGTTCGGACAGCCACGCCGCATACGCATCGGCATCCGTGGCGCTGACGTGCAGCACCGGCTGATCGGCGGCCGCCGGACGTCCGGCGTAATCGCTGCGCCAGTCGACGCCGCTGCGTCGGGTGAAGTTGCCGCTGCGCTCGTCATAGACCATCGAGAACCCGCGCCGAGCGGCGCGGGTGCGGCGACCGGTAGCATTGATGAAGCGGCCGTACTCGCCGACCGTGACCTCGTTGATCGACACCGCAAAGCCGCGATCGAAGCGCAGTGTGCGCTGCGGGCGCTCGTTGGCCGAGCCTGCGGGGTCGCCGTCGGCTGTGCCCATGCGAAAGCCGCCGTGCGCAATCACTCGCATCGCCGGTCCGCGCGCGCCGTTTTTCAGCGCGTCGGTAAAGCTCTGCCCGGGGCGAAACAAGCCGTAATGCTCGGCGAGGTCGATGCGTTCGCGCAGCTCGGCGGTGGTGACATCGCCCGGCGTCGCGATGCGCAGGATGTCGGCCAGCCGCGCGCGCGCGGTGGCGACGCCGTCGCGCTGCGGCAGCGCGGCCAGCCCGGCATCGCGCAGCTCGGCAATGCGCGAGGCACGCAGGCGTTCGAGCCGCGCGAGCGCATCGGGCACCGTCGCGCTGTCGGGCCGCAGCTTGGCGGCGAAGGCCAGCCAGCGTTTGGCGGCGACGAAATCGCTGCGTGCACTGACGTCCTCGGCGCGGCGGATCATCGCGCTCTCGACCGCGGCCACGCCCTGCAGCGCGCGCGGCTGCTGGCCACGTAAAGGGGTCAGGTTCATTTACCAAGCCCCATAGGGCGTAATCCGCGCAGTGGCTTGCGTCGTATGCTGACCGAAGCCCCGCCCTCACCCGGTGGGGCTTCTTGTTTTAGCCGCTGGCTTGCTGCGCTGGCTTCTTGGCCTTGCGAGTGATCGCCGCCGCCTCATGGCCGAGCGTGCGCAGTAGGGATTGCTTGGCCTGGGGGCACGCTGGTGAACACGCCCCGGCGCAGCCGCGCGGTGCTCAAGTCGCGGAAGAAGCGCTCGACCATGTTCAGCCACGAGGCCGACGTCGGCGCACACCGCGCTTGATCGGCGGACACCGGATGAGGCCTACTTCCCACCGCTGCCGTTGCCCATGGCCGCTTGAGAACCGCAGGGAATCCACTTATCCAACCGGGCTACGCTGTTCAAACGAGTGGGGCCACCTCTCCAGGGCGATCTTCTTGAGGGCGTCGAGGGAGGGCTGGGTCTCGGCCGCCTCGTCACCGGACGCTTACGCAAGACCGCGCAGCAGGTCAGATAGCCGGACTCCAGAAAATCCCGCTACGCCGCCAGCGCCTCGCGGATCGCCTCCTCGATGCGCTCGATGTCCGGCACCAGTGCGGCGTCATCGTTGAGGCGCACGCACAAGCGCACTCCGGCGGGCAGTGCGCCGCCGGCATCGTCGGTGATCAGCGCGTCGCGCGAGACGGTGACCAGACGCGGGAAGCCCTGGGTGAGCAAGGCAAAGTGCGGCAGTTTGGCGTCGCCGCCGAGCGCTTTGAGCACCACGACCTTGCTGCCGAGGCCGCCTTGCTCCTGGGCGATGCCGGCGATGCGCGCGAACGCGACCAACGGCAGCTGCCAGCCGCGCCAGCGGATGCGGCCGAGCAGCCAATCGGGGGCGTCGACGATCGGCTCGGGGTCGGCGTACGACATCACCTCGGCGATCGTGGCGTTGGGCAACAGCAGCCGCGCGCCGTCGATCTGGATCAGGACGCCGCGGATCTCCTGGGTGGTCTGGCTCATGCAGATCCTCTGATGTAGGGCCGCGTTGATATAGGGCAGCGTTACCGGGTGCCGGATAACGGGGGCCAGCGCTCGGCGAGGCGCTCGGCAAGTTCGACGGGCGTACCGCTGAGCGCTCCCTGCGCGATCAATGCGCTGGCGGCGGTGCTGTCGTAGCAATCGAGCAAGGATTGTCCGGCGACCAGCGCGCCGCCGGCCAACAGCGTCATCGCGCGCTCGACCAGTGCGACATCGCTGCCGCTGAACAGCAGCAGCGCGCTGTCGCTGGCCGGCAGCACATCCATCCAGCCGTTACCGGCCGCCGCCGTGTCGGCATCGGCAAACTGCAGGTTCGCGCCGCTGCGCGCGAGCGTAAGCCCGGCGGGCAGAAAGTACACGGTGCCGGGATCGGTGCCGGCACCGGCTTGGGCAAGCGCCACCGGCAGACCGGACGCGCGCTGCATCTGCTTGACGAGGCGGTCGTAGCGGCCGCCATTGAGCTGCAGGCGCACGATGACCGGGCGCGGAAAGCTCTCCGGCAGGCCGCTGAGCAGCTGGCGCACCGCATCGGGGCCGCCGAGCCCGGCGTCGACCACCACCGCGCCGCGCAGCGGTCCGTGGCCGTAGCTGTCGGTGTCGGCCAGCGACAGCGTCGCTGCGCGCTGGTCGAGCGCGTCGAGATCGTGGGCATAGCGGCGGCTGCCGACATCGGTCGCGGACGCGCTGTCGGCACTGGCGGACACCAGCGCCGGTGCCGCGTCGTCGACCAGGCTCAGTTCGCGGCTCGAATCAATATCGGCGAGCACGTCGAGCCGCGCGCCGGAGTCGACCAGCACGATGCCGCCGATGCCGCGGTCACCGGCATCGGTGGCGGTCGATTGCCGTTCGAGCGGACTGCTTTGCAGCGCCACGGTCGGCGAGACGCCATCATCGCGCGGCGCCTCGCCGGCAAGCGTCTGCGCTGCGCTGGCAAACACGGCACTGTCCGCCATGCTGGCGAGTGCGACCGGCAACGCACCCGGCGAGGGCGGCCACTGGCCGTCGCGCTCTGCGGCGGGCGGCAGCACGTCGAGATGGCCGTTGAGCTTGGCGGCGAGATGACGTCCCCAGCGTGCGGCATCCCAGCCGACGCGCTGCGCGGCGAGGTCGGCCTCGTCGAAGATCACCGTCACCGACGGATCGTTGAGCACGCCGTCGAAACGATCGAGGCTGTCCTCGATCGCGGGTTCGAGCGCGACCAGCACCGCCTGCGGAGCGCAGACGCGCAGCGCGTCGGGGTCGAGTGCGCGCGGATCGCCGACCAGCACCACTTCAGCGCCGGCATCGCGCAGCGCCGCGCCGAGGCGGTCGCAGGCCGCGCCCGGCCGCGCCAGCAATGCCGCGCGCGTGGCGGCACGCTCAGCCATCGTTGCGATGCTGCAGTTTGAGCAGGTCGTAGACGTTGCGGATCAACTCGTTCTCCTGGTAGGGCTTGCCGAGATAGCGCTCGACGCCGATCTCGAACGCACGCTGACGGTGTTTTTCGCCGGTGCGCGAGGTGATCATCACGATCGGCACGTCGCGCAGCCGCGGGTCCGCCTTCATCTGCGTGGCCAGCGCGTAGCCGTCCATGCGCGGCATCTCGATGTCGAGCAGCATCAGGTCGGGCACGCGTTCGGCCATGCGTTCGAGCGCGTCGATGCCGTCACGGGCGCTGATCACCTCAAAATTGTGGCGCTCAAGCACGCGACCGGTGACCTTGCGCATCGTCACCGAGTCGTCGACCACCATCACCAGCGGTACGCGGCGCTGCTCGAGTGCTGCGACGGGCGCGACATCGTGCGGCAACGCGGCCTGACGGCGCACCAGCGGCGCGATGTCGAGGATCACCACCACGCCGCCGTCGCCCATCACCGTGGCGCCGAAAATGCCTGGGATCGAGGCCACCTGCGGACCGACTGGCTTGACCACGATCTCGCGGTTGCCGACGATCTGGTCGACGACCACCGCCGCGCGCAGGTCGCCGGCGCGGATCAGCAGCACCGGCAGCTGCATCTGGCCTTCGGCCTTGGCCGGGGCGTGGCCGACTAAGCCGCCGAGGTCGTGGACGAGGTAGTCCTCGCCGCCGTAGGCGTAGCTGGCACCGGGGGTATCGAGGCCGGCGCGCGCGAGGCGGCCGGCTCCGCGCACCGACGCGATCGGCACCGCGAAGCTGGTTTCGCCGATCTTGACGAACACCGCCTGGGTGACCGCCAGGGTCTGCGGCAGGCGCAGCGTGAACGTGGTGCCCTGGCCGTCGCGCGAGCCGATGTCGAGGGTGCCGCCGAGCTGGCGGACCTCGCTGGCGACCACGTCCATGCCGACGCCGCGACCGGCGAGACGGCTGACTTCGCCGGCGGTCGAGAAGCCCGGCTGCAGGATCATCGCGTCGAGATCGCTGTCGGCGAGGATGGCGTCGGTGCGCAGCAGGCCGCGCTCCTCGGCGCGGCGGCGGATCGCGCCGCGATCGAGGCCGCCACCGTCGTCGCCGACTTCGAGCACCACTTCCGACCCTTCGCGACGCACCGCGATGCGCACGGTGCCTTCGTCGGATTTCCTGGCCATGCGGCGGCCGGCGGCGTCTTCGAGCCCGTGCGCGACGGCGTTGCGCAGCATGTGTTCGAGCGGCGCGGTCATGCGTTCGAGCACGTTGCGGTCGAGCTCGCCCTGCGCGCCGTCGAGTTTGAGTTGCACTGGCTTGCCGGTGTCGCTGGCGGCTTGCCGCACCACGCGGCGCAGGCGCGGCACCAGCGCGTCAAACGGCACCATGCGCGTGCGCATCAAGCCCTGCTGCAGGTCCGAGCTCACCCGCGACTGCTGCAGCAGCAGGGTTTCGTACTGCCGCGTCAGATCGTCGAGCGTGCCCTGCAGGCTGGCCATGTCGGCGGCGGATTCGCCGAGCGCGCGCGACAGCTGCTGCAGGGTCGAGAAGCGGTCGGGCTCGAGCGGATCGAAGGTCGCATCGTTGCTGTCGTGCTCGCGCTGGAAGCGCGCGATGATCTGCGCCTCGGTCTCGATGTCGAGGCGGCGCAGCTGGTCGCGCAGGCGCAGGTTGGTTTGCGCCATCTCGGCCATCGCCGAGCGGAACGCGCCGAGCTGCTGCTCCAAGCGCGCGCGGTAGATCGCGACCTCGCCGGCGTAGTTGACCAGGCGATCGAGCAGGTCGGCGCGGATGCGCACCTGCTCCTGTGGCGCGCGCACGCCGATGTCGTCGTCATCGTTCGACAGCGCATCGCCGATCGGCGACGACAGCGGCGCAAGCGCGACCTTCGCCGCCGGCAGGCGCATGTCGCCGTCATCCGGCGCACCGCGCTCGGGCGCGCGGTTGCCGCCGGCGCGGGCGTTGAACGCGGCGATCAGCACGTCCGACGGATCGATCGCAAGCCGGTTGCCGACCCGGGTGAGCATCGCGTGCAGGCGGTCGAAACCGCGCTCCAGCAACGGTACGCCGTCGCTGTCGAGCTCGCGGCGCTGGTCGACCACGGCTTCGAGCAGCGATTCCATCGCATGGCCAAGCTCGCCGATGGCCATGATGCCGGCCATCCGCGCACCGCCCTTGATGGTGTGCAGGTCGCGCTGCAGGCCGACTAGGAGCTCGCGCTCGCCGGGGGCCGCGCGCAGCTGTGCGAGCAGGCCGTCGGCGTGGTCGAGCAGGTCGCCGGCTTCTTCGACGAAGATGTCGACAAGTTCGGGATCGAGACCGCTGAGGTCGAGCACCGCGTCGGGGTCGTCGGTGGTCGCCAGCGCGTCGGCGAGCAGCGCGCTGACGGCGGCGTCGACGCGGTCGCGGTGCTCGGCGGCGGCGTGGCGCTCCTGCTCGAGGCGTTGTCGCTGCTCGAGGTTGGCGACTTCGGAAGCGAGCGTGGATTGCTCGGCCGCTTGTCGCAGGGTTTCCTCGTCGCGCGCGGCTTGTTCGGCACGCTCGGCATCGAGAGGTTCGCGCTCGGCGGCTTCCTGCGCGAGGCGTTCGGTTTCGAGACCTTCGGCTTCAAGGCGTTCGGCTTCGAGGCGTTCGGCTTGCGCAGCGCTGCGATCGGCTTGCGCCTGCTCGGCTGCTAGGCGCTCGATCTCCGCCTGTTCGGCTGTCTGACGTTCGGCTTCGAGACGCTCGGCTTCGAGGCGCGCCGCTTGCGCAGCGCTGCGATCGGCTTCCGCCTGCTCGGCGGCCAAGCGCTCGATCTCCGCCCGTTCGGCGGCCTGACGCTCGGCTTCGAGACGCTCGGCCTGTTGTTGCTGCTCGCGGGCGATGCGTGCGGCTTCGGCGTACTCCGCTTCGAGCCGCGCGTATTCCAGTTCGTCCTCGGCGGCGATGCGTTCGGCCTCGGCGCGCGCGCGCTCGGCAAGCGCGGCCTCGCTCGATTGTGCTGCCGCAAGCGCGCCGACGACAGCGGGATCGACAGCGGCGTCACGCACATCGTCGAGGTCAGGCGCGACGTCGGCTAGTACATCGGCAGTGTCGTCATTGTGCGCGGGTGCCGTCGGCCCGCGGCCGTCGAACGATGCGGCCACGGCAGCGGTGGCGCGGCGCGCGTGCTCGGCCTGCTCGAAACGGATGCGTTCGGCGGCGAGCAGCACGGCTTCGGCCGCCGCGATCGGCAGCGCGTCGGCGGCGCTGCCCAATGCGACGGCGTGATCGGCGGCCGCGGCTGCCGACACGGCAACTGGTTCGGTTGCATCGGCCGCGTCGGCGGCGGCACGAGCGTCGGCCGCATTGGCGAGATTGCCGTACTCGCTGAGATCGAGTTCGGTGAGCTCGAAGCCATCATGCGCGCCGGCGGCATCGCTTTCGGACCAATCGACCGCGACCTCCGGTGCATCGGGCATGTGCGATGCGATCGGCGCGCTGCGTTCGGGCAGCGCATCGCGCAGCGCGACCAGACGCGCGGTCAGCGCCTCGCAGGTCGGCACCATCGGCGGCTTCGCGTGCAGCGCGACCATCGTGGCGCGGACCAGCCCGGCGAGCTCGGCGATCGCCGCGACGCCGTCGTCGCTGGCACCGTGCTCGGACGCCAGTAGCCGGCGGATATAGCCTTCGGCCGGACCGAGTGCCTCGGTGATCGCCGGCACCTCGGTCATCGCAAACGCGCCGTTCATGGTGTGCGTCGCGCGCAGCAGCGCCTCGCTGGCGCGCGGCGGCGCGGCGCGTGCGCCAGACAACCAGTGATCGAGCGTGGCCAGATGGCCGGACACTTCGGCGTCGAGAATTTCCAGCAGCAGCGCGTCGAGCGACGCCGGCACCCTCACGACTGCCGGCGTGGCGATCGCGTCGACCACCGGCTCCGCGGCGTCGGCAGCGGCCACGGCAAACTCGACGGGTGCCTCGAGGAGCGGCGCGCGAGCGACGGCGGTCGGCATGACCGTCGGTGCCGGCGCTTCGGCAAATACTTCGCCGCCTTCGGCGATACGGTCGGCGAGCGTTTGCATCGCATCGAGATCGGCGCTGACCGCACCGTCGCCGCGCAGCGCGGACAGCAGCTGCGGCAGCGTGTAGAACGCGTTGTCGACCATCGCCACCACGGCCGCGCTGGGTTCGCGCGTGCCGTCGAGTACGCGGTTGAGCATGTTCTCGACCTTCCAGCTGAACTCGCCGAGCACACGCGCACCGACCAGCCGGCCGCTGCCTTTGAGGGTGTGGAAGACGCGACGGATCGGCCGCAGCCGCTCGGTATTGTCGGGTTCGGCACGCCACAGCGGCAGCAGCTTGTCGAGATTGTCGATTTCCTCGCCAAACTCCTCGAGAAACACTTCACGGATCTCGTCGTCGATTTCGTCGCCGGTGGCCTCGAAGCCGCCGACACCCTCGCCCTTCGCGGCGAGCGGCATCGCGGCGGCGGGGACGGACGGCGCGCGCGCGGCGGTGCCGGTGGCCGGCGTCGGCTGCAGATCGATGCCGTGGTCGATGGAGGTCGCGACGCTGCGATCGAGCGCCGTCCGGGGCTGGTCGAACGCGGCATCCGCGGCGTCGGCGTCGCCGTTGACCGCCGGCGCCGTTGCTTCGGGCAACGGCCAATAATTGAGGGTTTCGAGGCTGCTGCGCGCGATATCGAGGATATTATCGCGGTTGCGGCGATTTTCGCGCAGTGCTTCGAGGTAGTACTCGAAGCTGGCCAGCGCATCGGCAAAGGTGTCGAGCTGGCGGCCATTGGGCACGCGGCGGCGGCCGATCAGCTCGATTTCGGTGAACATCCGCACGCCGTCGAGGTAGGCTGCGGGTTGGTCGAGTTCGAGCATGGTCATCGCGCCGGCAACCTCGCGCAGCAAGCGCGGCACTTCGGCGAGTTCGGCGTGGTCCCAGCTGGTTTCGACAAACGCGACGAAGGCCTGGCGCGCGTCGGCAAAGTTGGCGATCGCCTCGCGGGCGATAACTTCCATCAGCTTGCGCGATTCGCCGGAAAACAGATCGTCTTGGCTGTCGCCGGCATCGCTGTCGCCGAGCCGGGCGACCTGATCGTCGAGCGTCGCGTCGACGTACAGCAGCGCGCCGGCGACATCGAGCAGCGCGCCCTCGTCGGCGCTGTGCTCGCCGTTGACGATCGCCTGCATCGCGTCGCGCTGCTGCTGCACCACGCCGCGCGCGACACCCAGGCCGAGCATGCCGAGGGTGTCGGCAACGCGGCCCAGCGATTCGACCTGCGGCTGCAGGCCGGCGACGTCGGCGTCGGTGGCGCGCAGGTGCAGATCGAGCGCGTCCTTGACGCGCAGCAGATCTTCCTTGACTGCCGCGGCGACGGTATCGAGCAGCGCGCGGTTGCGACCGCTCAGGCTGCCCTGCGCATGGCTGATTTCGGATTCGGTCGGCAGCTGCGCATCGAGGTCGAAGGTGCTGCGCAGCGCGTCGAGCGCGGGATGGCCGCCCAACGCCGAGCGATCGGCGTGGCTATGGGCGACGTGATAGAGCAGCTGCCGGGTCGGTTCGAGTGTGGTCTCGGGATTGGGAATGCCGAAACCGTCGTCCTCAAACTGCCGCCGCGCCTCGCGCTGCACGCTCACAAACGCCTGGCGCAGCGACGCGCTCGGCACCATCGCAGCGTCGCCCAATGCGCTCGCCACCGCCCCGGCCACCCACAACATGCGGCGGATGTCGTCCTGCCGGGTCCTGGCGATCAGTGCGGTGATCGCGTCGTGCAGTTCGGTCGCGTCCGCAGGCTCGCCGGTCTCCGGCCACGCCGCAACGGCTGCGCTCAGGCGCTCGACCATCGGCAGCATCTCGACGTCTTTCGACGATGCCGCGCCATCGGCCACCGGCGGCAGCGATGCCGGCAGCGGACGCGCCAGGTCCGGGGCAAACAGCACGCTTTCGCTCAGTCCCACCTGCCCGCGCGCGGCGCGCAGTTCATTCAACAGCGGCAGCAACACGATCGGGATGTCCCTATAGCCGCTCTGCAGCCGTTCGAGGTAGTCCGGCAACAGCACTGCGCCGCGCATCAGCGTCGCGCAGGCGGCATCGCAGTCGCCGATGTCGCCGGCCTGCAGCGCCTGGGCGAGCTGTTCCATCTCCTCGACCACCATCGCCGGGGCGTACAGCTCGACCATCCGCAACGTGCCCTGCACCTGGTGCAGATAACTCGCGCAGAAGCGCATGCGGCTGCTGTCGGTCGGATCGTCGGCAAAGTCCTCGATCTCGATCCGCGCCTGGCGCAGGGTCTCGTCGACCTCCGGCTTGACCCAGCCGAGCGTCGTGTAGTCAATGGCGTCGCGCGGTGCGGTCATTGCAGGAGGTTACCGGTTGTGGTGAACCGCCCCGGATTTCGTGGAGGCTGTTTGGTTTAAGTCATGCAGCCCTTGGGACGGCGTGACTGGCGAGTTGCCGATAGTAGTTTGCCTCAGCCTCTGCAGGCGGTATATAGCCGATAGGTTC
>JBOHYD010000223.1:0-2341 GCA_050737635.1 Luteimonas sp.
ACTCCTTCCTCGTCCACCTCGCTCCAGATGGCGAAGTACGAGTGCACCGTGCGCCACTTCGGGAAGTTCGCTGGCAGCATCCGCCATTGGCAGCCACTCTTGAGTCAATACAGCACCCCACAGAACACGTCGTACAAGTCGACCTTGCGCGGACTGGTCTTCTTGCGCGCGCCTTCCAGCAACGGACGAATCTGGTCGAATTGGGTGCGACTGACGTCGCTTGGATATCGGGGTCTCATGCCGCATTGTCAGGGCACAAGGAGACTTTGAACGGGCTCTAAGCAAGGGCTTCGAAGCAGCAGGCTTCGAATTGGCGCTTGCCGTAGAGAAATGGCAGCCGGCGCGCGTGGTGTACGAAAAGAATTTCGATCATCCGGTGAAGGATTTGGATCTGGCGGATTTGATTGACGCTGTGGCCGGCGTCAAAAAGGAGAAGCCGGAAATCATCATCGGCGGTCCGCCTTGTCAAGACTTCTCCGCCGCCGGCGAGCGGATCGAAAGCCATCGCGCCAGGCTGACGGTGTCATACGCCGAAATTATCCGCGCGGTGCGCCCGACCTGGTTCCTGATGGAAAACGTCATGGAAGCCAGAAAAAGTGTGTCCTGGCTGAGCGCGCGACGCCTGCTAAGTAATGCAGGTTACGGCATCACCGAATGCGTACTCAATGCGGCTTATTACGGCGTGCCACAGAATCGCAAGCGTTTTTTTGCAGTGGGTCGCCTGGAAGAAGACGACGACTTCCTGCTGGACGACCTTCTTGACGGCGCAGCTGACGCGCCGATGACCGTGCGCGAGTTCGTCAAGGACGAGTTCGATTTTGACTACTACTACCGTCATCCCCGCACTTGGGAAAGGCGCGCCATCTACTCAGTGGACGAACCCTCGGCTACGATCCGGTCCACTAATCGGCCGGTGCCGCCAAGCTACCAGCGCCATCCCGGTGACGCGGCGCCGCCGAAGGAGGTCAGATCCTTGACGCCTGAGCAGAGGGCGCGTATTCAAACCTTCGGCAAGACGTTCAAGTTTCTGGGCTCTGCCGCCCAGAAAGACATCATGATCGCGAACGCTGTACCAGTGAAATTGGCCCGCCATGTGGCCAAGGCCATTAAGCGCTTTGAGGACGCACGTGCGATGACACCAGGCGACCGCACCTTTCGATCTTGGTTGACGGATACGCAACATTACACGCCGCGCACAGCAGGTAATGTGATTTCGCGTTTCAAACGAGCAAATCGCATCTTGCAATCTACGCGCATGCCGATCGATCCGCTGGATGCAATTCACGCGTTAGAGCGACGCCGTGAGTACGCCACTTTGACCTCGGCTGTGCGCTCTCAAATAAAAAAAGCAGTTCGGTTGCACGCCGAGTTCAAAGGACGAGATAAGTAGTCGCTAGTGTAGTGCTGCGTTGTTGATGGAACTTAAAATCGCCACGAAAACCGCAGAAACGCTGGGTTTTGCATGGTTCAAACAGCGTGAAGCACTACACTAGCGTCTGCACATCGCCGCGTCGGATGACGCATAAGCCTTGCGGCGCAGCTGCGCGATGTCGTGGATGCGCAACCGGTTACCGCGGCGGGTGGTGAGGCCGCTGCGCTGCCATGCCTGCAGCTGCACATTGAGCCTGGGCCGGCTGACGTTGAGCATCGCGGCCAGGACACTTTGCGTTGCCGGCAGTGCAATCTCCGCCGCCGCGTCGTGTTCCTGGCCCTGTGCGCCGATCCGGACCAACAGATAGCGCGCAAGCCGCGATTCCAGCCGATGCAGACAGATGTTCTCGAGTCTGTCGATGGACTGGCGCAGGCGCAGGCAAAGCAAGCTGTTGACACGCTCGAGCATCCCCGGCATCGACATCAGTATCGGAAAGTGGCGACGCGGCAGTTTGAGCACGCGCGTCGTCGCACACGCGATCGCGGTAAAGCTCCGGCTGCGCCCGTCGAACAGTGCGGCTTCATCGACGGTCTCGCCCGCACCGGGCGTGGCGATGATCAGCTCTTGTCCGTCGGGTCCGTACAGGACTTCGTGAATCTGGCCTTCGAGCACCACGACCAGAAAGTCGCTGACATCGTTCTTGAAGAACAACGCCTCTCCTTCCCGGAGCAGGTGTTCGCTGGCATGACCGAGCACATGCTGCAGCAGTGGCACCGGCAGTCCGTGGAACAGCATGCAGCGATCGAGCATGCGGAAGCGATCGTCCTCGCTATTGCGCGCAGGCATCGCGGTAGGTGCCTTGCTCTGTCCTTGCCTTGCAATCGCGACCGTCAATGGTGCTTCGCTGTGGTGCTCGATCCACGCTGGTTCGACTGGACCTGTTTCCTCGGTTCTGGACAACATCTACCC
>JBOHYD010000224.1:0-13183 GCA_050737635.1 Luteimonas sp.
TCGCCATCCTTGGCCGCGCTAGCAGGGTGTTTTTCAACACCCTGCTATGGGCGCTCCCACAAACAAACCGATCAATACAGCACCCGGGTGCGCAGCGTGCCCGGGATCTCCGCCAGCGCCGTGCGCAGATCGAGGCCCTGCTGCGGGCTCGCCGACACGTCGATCACCACGTAGCCGACATGCGCGTTGGTGCGCAAAAATTGGCCGTCGATGTTGATGCCCTGCGCGCCGAACACCTCGTTGATCCGCGACAGCACGCCGGGAACGTTGCGGTGGATGTGCAACAGGCGGTGGCTGCCGTCGTGCTCGGGCAGGGTGACTTCGGGAAAGTTGACCGCCGACAGCGTGCTGCCGTTGTCGCTGTAGCGCACCAGCTTGGCGGCGACCTCGACGCCGATGTTGTCCTGCGCCTCCAGCGTGCTGCCGCCGACGTGCGGGGTCAGGATCACGTTGTCAATGCCGAGCAACGGTGAGGCGAACGCATCGCCATTGCCTTTGGGTTCGACCGGAAACACATCCACTGCCGCGCCGCCGAGCTGACCGGTCTTCAATGCGGCGGCGAGTGCATCGATGTCGACCACCGAGCCGCGCGAGGCGTTGATCAGATGCGCGCCGGGCCTCATCGCCGCGATCTGCCGCGCGCCGAACATCATCCGCGTCGACGGTACCTCCGGCACGTGCAGGGTGACCACGTCGGACCTGTCGAGCAGGTCGCCCAGATCGATCGCCGGGCGCGCATTGCCGAGCGACAGCTTGGTCTCGATGTCGTGGAACAGCACCTGCATGCCCAGCGATTCCGCGAGCACGCCGACCTGGGTGCCGATGTGGCCATAGCCGACGATGCCGATCGTCTTGCCGCGCGCCTCATGGCTGCCGGCGGCGGATTTGGACCAGCCGCCGCGGTGGCATTGCGTGCTCTTCTGCGGGATGCCGCGCAGCAGCATCACCGCTTCGGCGACCACCAGCTCGGCGACGCTGCGGGTGTTGGAATACGGTGCGTTGAACACCGGGATGCCGGCGAGTTCGGCGGCCTCGGTGTCGACCTGATTGGTGCCGATGCAGAAGCAGCCGATCGCGAGTAGGCGACGCGCCTCGGCCAACACTTCGGCGCTGAGCTGGGTACGCGAGCGGATGCCGATGAAGTGCGCATCGGCGATCGCGCGCTTGAGCTGGTCTTCGGGCAGCGACTTGGCGTGCTGCTCGATCTGCGTGTAGCCGGCGGCGTGGAAGGTATCGATTGCGGTCTGGCTGACGCCTTCGAGCAGCAGGATGCGGATGTCCTGCTTGGGGTACGAGGTTTTTTTCATCATCCGGCGCATGGTGAGGGCGTCGGCAGTGTGCCAGCTGGGACCGGGGTTTGCTGCACCGCCGCACTGGACGTTGCCAGCGCCGGCTGGCAGGCTGCCGATCAAGATGAAAGCCGCATGCGATGCGATCATCGGCGTTCGCTATCCCGGATGCCGTCATTGCCGCGAACGCGGCAACCCAGCGTCGTAGTGTTGACGGATGACGCGACGCCGGGTTGCCGTTTGCGTGCGGATGAGGTCATGAGCAGCACCTCCGCAAGACCCCATGGGGATCGTCAGACAGATGACTGATTCGAAAATCGCCGCGCTGTCCGACGCCGTTCCCGGCCTGCGCATCACCACCGACCCCGCCGACCTCGCCCACTACGGTCGCGACTGGACCCGGCGCTGGACGCCGGCACCGCTGGCGATCGCGCTGCCGGTGAGCGTCGACGAAGTGCAGGCAGTGGTGCGCTGGGCGCAGGCGCAGCGCATCGCGATCGTGCCGTCGGGTGGGCGCACCGGACTATCGGGTGGCGCGGTGGCTGCCAACGGCGAGCTGGTGCTGAGCCTCGAACGCATGAACCGGGTGCTCGATTACGACGCCGTCGATCGCACGCTGACCGTGCAGGCCGGCATCGCGCTCGAAGCCGTGCACAACGCCGCGCGCGCGCACGGCCTGCAGTATCCGGTCGACTTCGCCGCGCGCGGTTCGTGTTCGATCGGCGGCAACATCGCCACCAACGCCGGCGGCATCCGCGTGATCCGCTACGGCAACACGCGCGAATGGGTCGCCGGCGTCAAGCTGGTCACCGGCACTGGCGAGCTGCTCGACCTCAATCGCGGCCTGGTCAAGAACTCCAGCGGCTACGATCTGCGCCATCTGGCGATTGCCTCGGAAGGCACGCTCGGCATCGTCGTCGAGGCGACGTTGCGGCTGACCGACCCGCCTGCGCCGAGCAATGTGATGCTGCTGGCGCTGCCGTCGTTCGAGGTGGTGATGCGGGTGTTTGCCGCGTTGCGCGAACGCTTGTCGTTGCAGGCGTTCGAGTTCTTCACCGATCGCGCGCTGCATCACGTGCTCAGCGCTGGCGCGCAACCGCCGTTTGCCGACACGCATCGGTATTACGTCGTCACCGAGTTCGCGATCGGCGATGACGCACAGCAGCAGATCGTGCTCGATGCGTTCGAGCACTGCATGGCCCAGGGCTGGGTCAGCGACGGTGCGATCAGCCAGAGCGATGCGCAGGCCGCGCAGCTGTGGCGGCTGCGCGAGGGCATCACCGAAAGCCTCGCGCGCCACCGGCCCTACAAGAACGACGTGTCGGTGCGGGTGTCGGCGATGCCGGCATTTCTCGCCGATACCCAGGCGCTGCTGTCACGCGAATATCCGCAGTTCGACGTGGTCTGGTTTGGCCACATCGGCGACGGCAACCTGCACATCAACGTGCTGCAGCCCGACGCCGTGGACGATGCCGCGTTCGTCGCACAGTGCGAGCACGTCACCAAACTGCTCGCATCGATGCTGCACAAGCACGGTGGCAGCATCTCCGCCGAACACGGCATCGGCCTGGTCAAGAAGCGCTATCTCAACAGCACGCGCTCGCCGGAAGAGATCGCGGTCATGCGCGGCATCAAGGCGGTGCTGGACCCGACGGGGATCATGAATCCGGGCAAATTGTTTGACCTCTGAGATTTCCTTCTCCCTCCGGGAGAAGGTGCCCGAAGGGCGGATGAGGGTGCGTGGTCTCGGCAGCGGCGCAATCTGAAAGTGCGCTCCCTCATCCGGCGCTTCGCGCCACCTTCTCCCGAGGGGAGAAGCAAAAAGCCAGCTAATCCGCGCGTCCGGCGAACTCGCCGGTCGTGGTATTCACCCACACCCGCTCGCCATTGCCGATGTACTCCGGTACCTGGATTTCGATGCCGGTGCTCAGCCGTGCGGGCTTCGGGCGTTTGGTGGCGGTGCCGCCTCTCAGTTCGGGCGGGGTCTCGACAACCTCGAGCGCCACGCTCGGTGGCAACTGCAGCGCCACCGGCTGCTCGTCGATGATCTGCACGTAGCAGCCTGACAGACCGTCGCTGATATAGCCGCCGGCGTCGCCGAGGGCGGCGGCGTCGAGGGTGTATGGCGTGTAGTCGACGTCGTCCATGAACACGAATGAGTCGCCGTCCTTGTACGAATACGTGGCCTGGCGGCGTTGCAGTTCGACTTCTTTGAAGTCGTCGTCGCCGCCCGCGCTCAAGTCGAGCTTGTTGCCGCCGGGGACGCTGTACAGCGTGAAGCGGAACTTGACGTTGCCGCCGCGCCCCTGCGGCGAGCTGCGTTCGATATCGCGCACTTGATAGACGGTGCCGTTGTGCTCGAGCACGTTGCCTTTCTTGACGTCGTAGGCTTTCATAGAAGGGCCGGGAATGGAGAATTGGGAATAGGGCGTCGGAAAAGCGGCAATGGGTCGGGCGTGGTCTTCACGATTCCCGATTCTCCATTCCTGATTCCCGGCTATTTCGGCACCAACCGCACCGCGCCGTCGAGGCGAATGGTCTCGCCGTTGAGATAGCGGTTGCCGACGATGTACGCGACGAGATCGGCAAACTCTTCCGGCTGACCGAGCCGCGCCGGGAACGGGATCGACGCCGACAGCGACTGCTGCACCTCCGCCGACATGCCGTCGACCATCGGCGTCCAGAAGATGCCCGGTGCGATGGTGTTGACGCGGATGCCGAAGCGCGCGAGCTCGCGGGCCATCGGCAGGGTCATCGCGACCACGCCGCCCTTCGATGCCGAGTACGCGGCCTGGCCGATCTGGCCTTCGTAGGCGGCCACCGACGCGGTGTTGACGATCACCCCGCGCTCGCCGTCATCGCCGACGCCGTTGTGCTGCATCAGCGCGGCGGCGGCCTTGGCGACGTTGAAGCTGCCGACCAGGTTGACCATCACAGTAGTGCTGAAGTTGCTCAGCGGCATCGCGCCGTCGCGGCCGAGCACGCGGCCTGCGCCGAGGATGCCGGCGCAGTTGATTGCGGCATTGAGTCCACCGAGAAAATCCTGCGCAGCGGCGGCGTTCGCAGCCACGCCCGACTCGTCGGTGACGTCGGTACGGAAATAGCGCGCATGGCCATCGCCAAGCTCGGCGACGGCCGCCGCGGCCTTGTCGTCGTTGACGTCAAACAGCGCGACCTTGCCGCCGTGGGCGACGAGATGTTTGGCGACGGCCAAGCCAAGGCCGGAAACGCCGCCGGTGACGATGGCGCGGGTAGCGGAAAGCTGCATGGGGTGAGCCTGTTGCGGGATCGCTGACGATTTTAGTGCAGCGGCGGCGCAGGCCGCGAGTGCCGAAGCGGATGGGGGCGCTGAGGTGGCGTGCGCTTTGCCGCTACAACAAATCGCCTTCCACGGATAGCGCGCGTTCGAGGCTGTCGCCGACGCCGCCGATTTCGAGCACCAGGCGGTCCAGTTCCGCCGCCGTCAGCGATTCGTAGGGACGGTTTTCGCAGAGCTGCAGGTAGGGCACGCCCTCGAGATCGCCGAGCGCGAGGTAGCCGACGCGGCTCTGCCAGTTGAATACCAGGGCACGCTTAGCGTCGATGCCGGTGATCGGCGCGATCACGGTGCTCACGCGCAGATAGCTGCGATCGTCGTCGTCCTGCAGTTCGGACAGGAAGATCGACTGGCGGCGGCGGCCGCCATCCAGCGACAACTCGACACACAGCACCTCGGATTGCTGCAGGGTGAGGCGGAATGCGCTCGCCACGAGATGGCTGCGGACCTGTTCGAAGCTGTGCATGGTGTCGATCGCCGCATTCGTTGTGGGCTTTATGCTAGCGCAATGACCGAGGCCTCCGCCGAGCAGCGCATCCTCGCCGCGATCCGCGCGCTCAAGCGCGGCGAGGTCGCCGGCTACGGACACATCGCCGCGCGCGCCGGATTGCCAGGTCGCGCGCGGCTGGTCGCACGCGTGCTGGCCAACAACGACGATGCACGCCTGCCGTGGCACCGCGTGCTGCGCAGCGACGGCCGCATCGCGTTCGCCGACAACTCGCCGCAGTGGCGCGAGCAGACGCAGCGGCTGCGCGCGGAAGGCGTGGCCGTGGTCCGCGGCCGCGTGCGGATGCCGACATCGACCGATTCCGTCGACGCGCTCGACGCGGCGATGTGGGGGCCGCGTTAGCGACGATGGCGCGGGCCGATCGGCAGAATCCGGACGAGGCCGAGCCGGTATCATGGCGGCCACTGCGAGGAGTCCGGATGTTCACCAATCTGCCACCCGTCACCAAGGTCCTGCTGATCGCGAACGTGCTGATTTTCGTGCTGCAGTCGGTGCTCCCCGAACCGAACGTCTATCCGTTCATGCTGTGGCCGCTGCAGTCGGCAGGTGCCGACATCATCAACATGGTGCCGTCCTTCCAGCCGTGGCAGCTGGTCACGTACGGATTTCTGCACGGCGGCTTCGCGCACCTGGCGTTCAACATGCTGGCGTTGCTGATGTTCGGCGCGCCGCTCGAATACACCTGGGGCAACCGTCGGTTTCTGAGCTATTACCTCGTCTGCGTGGTCGGTGCCGGGCTGTGCCAGCTCGGCTTGACCAGCTGGATGGCGTCGCAGGGCGGACAGCTCGGACCGACGCTGGGCGCATCGGGCGGCGTGTTCGGCTTGCTGCTCGCCTACGGCCTGCTGTTCCCCAACCAGCGGGTGATGCTGCTGATCCCGCCGATCCCGATGAAGGCGCGCACGCTGGTGATCATCTACGGCGCGATCGAGCTGCTGATGGGCTTCACCGGCCTGCAGCCGGGTGTCGCGCACTTCGCGCATCTCGGCGGCATGCTGTTCGGCTGGCTGCTGATCAACTACTGGCGCGGCAAACCGCCGTTCACGCGCAGCGGCTCGAAGGTGCGGCGGTTCTGACGGCGATGATTGACGGAAATGAAACACGGCGCGGATGATCCGCGTTGCGTTTGTTTGCGGGAGCGGGAGCAGGGGCGATGGCTGTCATCCCGGCGCAAGCCGGGACCCAACCATCTGGCGTTCGTGGTGCAGGTGTCACAAGATCGTGGCGCTGGGTCCCGGCTCGCGCCGGGATGACGGCTGGGCTGATCGGGCGTTGCCGGCAGGCACCGACAACCCAGCGCCGATCGAACGCAAGGGTGCTATCCCGCGATCACCCTCACCGCCAGATCGCCACCTGCTGCGCCGGCTGGGCCTGCATCGCGACGCCGGCCTTGCACGCGAACGCTTCGCCAAACGCGGGTGCGTTGACCAGCGGGCCGTTGACGCGCCACTGGCCCGGTGCGTGCACCTCGGTGACCACGCGGCGGGTGGCGACGTCGGTGGACAGCTGTTGCCGCCACAGCCGCGCCCAGCCCTGGAAGAAGAACTGCTTCGCCGTGACCACGGCGGCGGGCTGTGCGGTGTTGAACGCATCCCACGCGAGTTCGAGGCCGGCGAGGTCGGCGGCGTTCTCTTCGAGGGTTTGCGCGCCGTTGATGCGCACGTCGTTGATGCCCGGATACGGATACGCGCCAAACTGCACTGACAGCGGTGCGATGCGTGCGTCCCACGCGGCATCGTCGGCGGGCGTCCACCAGCTCTTCAGGTCGCCGGCGGCGTCGACGAACTTGCCCTTCTTGTCGACGCTGCGGCCGAGTTCGTGGCCGACCAGCGCGCCGAAGGTGCCGTAGTGGCTGGCGGCGTCCTGGCTCATGTCGAGCACCGGTGGCTGCAGCACCGCGGCAGTGACGATCAGGCGGTTCTGCGCGATGTCGTAGGCCAGCGCCGGCTGCTGCGGCAGCACGTCCCAGCGGCGGTCGGCATTGCCGCGACCGATGCGCTTCATCTCCTCGCGGTGCCGCCAGGTCGACGCGATCAGCATATTGCCGCCGAAGCTGCCGCGGCCCATCGGCTGCACGGTGTAGTCGAGGTCGCGCTTGGGCGCGCCGATCTCGATCTTCAGCTTGGCGAGTTTGGCCTTGGCCTGCGTCTTGGTCGGTTCGCTCATCCAGGTACTGCGGTCGATGCCGCGACCGAGCGCGTCGCGCACCTCGTTGGCAATCGCCTCGGCGCGCGAGCGGGTGGCGGCGGGCAGGTAGCGGCCGACGTACTCGCGACCGAGCATCGGGCCGGCGGCGTTGTTGATCGCGGTCAGCACCAGTGCCTGACGCGTCGGCTGCGCGGTGTCGCCGCGCAACACGCGGCCGCGGAACTCGAACTCGGCGTCGCGGAAGCTCTTCGACAGATACGGCGCCATCGCATCGCCGACGTGGAAGCGCAGGTAGGCTTTCCACTGCTCGGGCTTGAGGCCGTTGATCAAGGTGTCGAGTTGCGCGAACAATTCCGGGCTGGCCAGCGAGACCTTGTCGTCGCTGACGCCTTGCGCTTGGATGAAATCGCCGAGCTGCAGACGTTTGTAGGTCTTGCCGAGCGTGGCGGTCGGCACCAGCGCGTAGTTGGCGCGCGGATCGCGCAGCAGCGACACCGGTTTGGATGCCTGCGCGATGCGGGTTTCGAGATCGATCACCAGCTGCGCCTGCGCGGCGAGCTGGTCGGCCGGCGTGCCGGTCAGCGCGAGCATCTTCTGCACGTAGTCGAGGTAGCGGCCGAGCAGCGCGCGGGTGTCGGCGTCGGTGCGCGTGTAGTAGGCCGGGTCGGTCAGGCCGAGACCGCCCTGCGACAGGTAGCCGATGTGGCTGCCGAGGTCGGCGAGGTCGACGTCGGGGGTGAAGTTGAACGCCACCGGGATGCCGACCTGGTGCAACGCGGCGATCGACGGCGGGATGTCCTTGGCCCGCTTGATGCCGTCGATGCGTGCGAGCAGCGGCGCGATCGGGTTGGTGGCGTCGGCTTCGACCGCGCTGGCGTCGAGGCCGCTGGCCCAGAAATCGCCGAGCAGCGTCTGCACATTATTTTGCGGCGACTGCATCGCGGCATTGAGCAGGTCGAGCTGCTGTTGTTGCGTGGCCGCCTGCAATTGTGCGAGCGCCGATATCGCACCGGAGCCGCTGACCAGGGTATTGGCGGTCAGCCAGTCGGCATTGGTGAAGGTGTAAAAATCGCTGCAGGCGGTGACCGGCGGCGGACCCTTCTTGGCAGGCGCCTTACGCTTGCGCTGGGCATCGGCGTCGGCGGCGGGCAAGCTGATCAGCAGGCTGACGATCAGGGCAAGGGCAAGCGGTCTGGCGTTGGGCATTGCGGCGTCTATCGAAAAGGCCGCGCGAGTTTAGCAAGGACGTGGGGGTGATACTGAATGTTTGCGGCCGTGCGGGTGAATCTCCTTCCCCCCGCGCAACGGGGAGAAGAACCTACTCCCGCGGGCGGGGGACAAAGCACGGATGAGGCGCGCGCCGGACGTAGCCCGGCGTGTGTTGCCGCTCACCCCGCACCCTGCTTCGCTGCGCGAAGTTGTCCCTCGCTCCCCGGCCCCGCGCGCAGTGCGAGGGCGTTTGGTGGCGCACGAGGCAATGGCTCGTAAGCGGCACCCTCACCCTCACCCTCGCCGCGCGGGGTGAGGGGGCTTACGCGATCACCAGATCACGATCTGCTGGTCGCCGTTGCGCATCATCGCATCGCCGGGCTTGCACCCGAACGCGGTGGCGAACGCGGTCAAGTTGGACGGGGCGCCGATGGCGCGGAAGTTCGCTGGCGCGTGCGAATCGGTCTTCAGGCGCACGTCGAGTTCTTGCGGGGTGAAGTTGCGGCGCCACACCGTCGCCCAGTTGATGAAGAACCGCTGATCGCGGGTGAGGCCGTCGGTCTTCGGGTCGGGCGTGTCGCCGGCGGCGCGCTGCATCGCGTCGTAGGCCACCGCAAGCCCACCGAGGTCAGCGATGTTTTCGCCGAGCGTGAGGTTGCCGTTGACCTGCTTGCCGGGGGCCGCTTCATAATCATCGAACTGCGCGACCAGGCGATTGGTGAGTTTCTTGAAGCCGGCGTTGTCCTGGTCGTTCCACCAGTTCTCGAACTTGCCGCTTGGTCCGAAGCGGCTGCCCTGGTCGTCGTAGCCGTGGATCATCTCGTGGCCGATCACCGCACCGATGCCGCCGTAGTTGATCTCGTCGCTTGCCGCCGGATCGAAGAACGGCGGCTGCAGGATCGCCGCCGGGAACACGATCTCGTTCTGCAGCGCGTTGTAGTAGGCATTGACGGTCTGCGGGCTCATCGCCCACTGGGTCTTGTCGACCGGCTTGCCGATCTTCGACAGGTTCCACTGGTAGTTGAAGGCGTTGGCGGCGAGCACGTTGCCGAGATAGCTGTCGCGGCTGGTGGCCAAGCCGCTCCAGTCGCGCCATTTGTCCGGATAGCCGATCTTGGGCGTGAACGCGGCCCACTTGGCCATCGCCTTGGTCTTGGTTTCGTCGCCCATCCACGCGAGATTTTCCAGCCGCAGCTTCAGTGCATCGCCGAGGTTCTTGACCAGCTGTTCCATGCGCGCCTTGGAATCGGCCGAAAACGCGACGTCGACGTAGATCTGGCCGAGCGCCTCGCCGGCCTGGCCTTCGATGGTGTCGAGCACGCGCTTGCCGCGCTCCTTGAGTTCCTTCTGCCCGCGCAGGGTCTTGGCGTAAAAGTCGTAGTTCTGCTGCACGAAGGCGTCCGACAGATACGGCGAGGCGGAGTCGACGGCATGGAAGCGCAGATAGTCTTTCCATTGCTCGACCGGGACGTCCTGCAGCATTGCGCTGATTTCGCGATGGAAGGCGGGAATTGACAACGAGAACTTTGCTGGTGCCGCGACGCCCTGCGCTGCGAAGAATTCAGCCCACGAGAAGTTCGGCGTCAGCTTGTCCGCTTCGGCGAGGGTGACCGGGTTGTAGTACAGCTTGATGTCGCGCGCGAGTTCTTCGTTCGACTTTGACGCCCTCGCGAGACGGGTCTCGAACGCCATCATCCGTTGTGCTTGTCCGTAGGCCTGGTCCGCCGGAGTGCCGGAAAGCTCGAGGATCTTGGCGATGTGCGCGATGTAGGCGTCACGCTGTTCTTTCTTGTCCGCATCCTCGTAGTAGCCCTTGTCGGGCAGACCGAGGCCGCCCTGCGTCGCGTAGGCGATGTTCATGGTCGGTTCGTCGAAGTCGGCATTCGGCCCGAACCCGAACAGCTGACCTTCGCCCTTGGCAAATGACTTACGCAGATATTCGGCGACGGCGGGGCCATCGGCGAGGGCGTCGATCTCGGCCAAGCGGCCCTTGAGCGGTTCCAGCCCCTGCGCGTTGATCGTCGTCCCGTCCATGCCGGTCGACCACAGATCGCCGATGATCTTGTTGACGCCGTTAGCACCTGCATCGGCCGCGGCGTGTTCGGCGATCTGGCGCTGCACCGCGGTGGAGCGCTCGGCGAGCATTTCGAACGCGCCCCACGAAGTGCGGTCACCGGGAATCGCATTGGCCGCTAGCCATTGACCGTTGACATGACCGGCGAAGTCGGTACAGGCGTTCTTGGCGGGATCGAGGTCGCCGATCTGGAAGCGGTTGACGGGCGGCAGCTTGCTCTCGTCGAGATTCAGCGCCTTGGATTCGGCGGCGGCTTGCGGTGCGGCGGTCGCCGTGGCGTCGCGATCGCGTTTGCACGCGGTCAGCGCCGCAGCGACGGCGAAGGAGAGCAACAGGATCTGGGGTGTCTTGACGGTCACAAGGGTCTCCGCCCGGGCGGGCATGGATATGGATATGGATCGGATGGCCGCAAGGCGGACCACCGCGAGACTTTACGCGGTGCGACCCGGCGCAGCGGGTGGCGAAGGTCATGGGTGCGCGTTCAGAACTCGTCCGTCGGCATGCGCGTGCCGGCGCTCAAGGCCCGGTGACGGGCAAGCGCGGCCGCGGAGATCATCGCGCAGACCCGCCCCATCGCCGCGACCGCGGGACGGAGACCACGGCCAGCAGCGCGAAACCACCGACGAGGCAGACGCTTTTCATGAAGTGCAGCAGCTGCGCGGTGCGCTCGGGTTCGGCGAGCGTCCAAACGGATGCGACAGCGCCGCGTCGCCCAGCAGCAGCAGCGCGGCGGCAGTCGCGGTCCAGCGCAGCCGCCAGCCGCTGGCGATCAGCAGCCCGAGCAATACCTCGATCGCACTGAACACCAACGTGCCGTTGGCGATGTCGTCACCCAGCGCGGCGGCGGCCAGCCGCCAGCTACCCATCACCACGAACCCGCTCGTCATCAGCAGCCGTGCCAGCACCATGCCCGCAGTGGGGCGATTGTTGTAATGCCCGGACATGGCGCGTCTCCTGTGGTCGTGTCCCGTGGCCTAGGGTGGCACGGTCGGCGCGGCGATGCACCGTGGCTGTCGCGATGCCGGCATCGGGCCCGCGCCAAGGCCGGTCAATCCGCCGCGGCATCGGCCTGCAGCTGCGCGGCGCGAGCGTGGCCGACGTAGCGATGGATCGCCGTACGCGCCAGATACAGCAGCGGGATCAGTGCGATCGCGGCGAGCATCTTGTAGGCGTAGTTGAGCGTGCCGACCGCGAAAAACAGCGACAGCGACCAGCGCTGCGGGCCGAGCACGAAGGCGATGTACAGCACCACGAAGCTGTCGACCAGCTGCGACACCGCGGTCGAGCCGGTCGCACGCAGCCAGGCGTGGCGAGCGCCGGTGCGACGGCGGATGCGGTGGTAAATGCCGACGTCGATCAGCTGGCCGAGGACGAAGGCGATCAGCGAGCCCCAGATCGTCCATAGGCCTTGGCCGAACACCGCCGAAAACGCCGCCTGGTAATCGGGCACGCCCTGGTCCTTGGCCACGCCGACCCACCAGCCGGCCGGCGCAAGATGGATCGCGATGAACGCGAACGCGAAGCCATAGACGATCAGCGCCGCCGCCAGCCAGCTGATCAACTTGACGCCGCGACGGCCGAAATACTCGTTGATCGTGTCGGTCATGATGAACACGATCGGCCACAGCAGGGTGCCGGCGGTGAAGTTCAGCGAGCCGGTCTGGCCAAATAGGTTCCACGCCAGCGGCGCGATGCCGAGGGTGTCCTCGAGGGCAAAGATCTTGACGCCGATGAACTCCGCGAGCACCGCGTTGACGCAGAAGAACGCCGCCAGTACCAGGAACAGCCGCGTCGCGTGGTCGTCGAGCAGGCGCACGGTCACGGCGGGGGCATCGACGCCGTCGTTGTCGCGGAATGCGGCACCGCGCCCGGCGCACTGAACGGCATCGTCTCCGGCGCGACCGCGCCGCCGGAGATGATGAAGCTCATCGCCTGGTCGACCGTCCAATCGGTCGGGGTGATCTTTTCGACCGGCACGATTTCGAGGTAGCCCGAGGTCGGATTCGGTGTGGTCGGCACGTACACCGCGGCGAGTTCGCGGCCGGTGCCCTGTTCGCGGATCACCCGGGTGACGAAGCCGACCGACTTCATCTCGGTATGCGGAAAATCGATCAGCACCACGCGCTGGGTGCCGTCAGGCTTGGTCTGCAGGATGTCGAGCAGCTTGCGCGCGCTGCCGTAGATCGTGCCGGCCAGCGGCACGCGCGCGACCAGCGTCTCGAACCACGCCAATAACGTCTGCCCGACCACGCGCCGCGCCAGCCAGCCGACCAGCAGAATCACCAGCACCGTGGCGACCATCGCGATCGTCGTCTGCACCCACGGCTGCGCGACCCAGCCGAGCAGCTCGGCATTGGATGCGGCGATGCGCGCGGTGAGCGGCTGCACCCATGGCTGACTGGTATCGCTGAGCAGCGCAAACACGAATTTGACCACCACCCACGTCAGCCAGATCGGCAGCAGGGTCAGCAGTCCGGTGAGAAACAGCCGCTGCAGGCGGCGGCCGATGGAAGAAGGCGCGGTCATGGCGGCAGTCTACCGGGCGGCACGCAGCGCACGGATGGCGGCATCACGAGGGCGTGCTTGCATCGGCGCAACTCGGGGCTCGAGGCTCGGGATTCGGGATTCGGGACTCGGGA
>JBOHYD010000225.1:0-8575 GCA_050737635.1 Luteimonas sp.
ATGTCCTCCGCCTGCAGCCCATGAGAGTAGGCAAGAGGATGACAGCTCTGCTTATTTGTCAGGTAGTTACGGTAACTTGTTCACCCGATTGCCCTGCGAGTGCGCGCGCAATCCTTTGCCTTTCATCCTGAAGCACAGACGGCATGCGTACACCGTAGTGCCGAAGGTAGTCGCTAGCGCCGTCGATTTCCGCACGCCACCCATTGATATCCATCTCGAACAGCTTCGCGTGCGCTTCGTCGGACAGAGCGACACGATCGAGGTCGACATCTTTGGCGTCGGGCAATGCGCCGATCGCCGCATCGATCGCGCCGACTTCGCCTTTGACGCGCGCGATCATCCACTCCAGCACCCGCAGGTTCTCGCCAAACCCCGGCCATAGGAAGCTGCCGTCGTCCCCCTTGCGGAACCAGTTGACGTGGAAGACCTTCGGCAGCTTCGCACCAGGTTGGTCGAAGGACAGCCAATGCGCGAAGTAGTCGGCGAAGTTGTAGCCGCAGAAGGGTTTCATCGCCATCGGGTCGCGGCGCAGGACGCCGACTTTGCCCACGGCGGCGGCGGTGGTTTCGGAGGCCATCGCGGCGCCGATCAGGACGCCGTGGGTCCAGTCGCGGGTCTCGAACACCAGCGGCACCAGCGAGGCGCGGCGGCCGCCGAAGACAATCGCGCTGATCGGCACGCCTTGCGGATCTTCTGCATGCGGCGAGTAGCTCGGACACTGCTTGGCGCTGACGGTGAAACGCGCGTTGGGATGCGCAGCGGGGCCGTTGGCGGGGTCGTAGGGTCGACCCTGCCAGTCGAACGCGGGCAGGCGGTCGTCGAGGCCTTCCCACCAGGGCTGGTGATCGTCGGTGAGCGCGACATTGGTGAAGATGGTGTCGCGCTGGATCGTGGCGAGCGCGTTCGGGTTCGATGAAGCCGAGGTGCCGGGGGCGACGCCGAAGTAGCCGGCCTCGGGGTTGATCGCCCACAGGCGGCCGTCCTCGCCGGGGCGCATCCAGCAGATGTCGTCGCCGACCGTCCACACTTTCCAGCCTTTTTTGCGATACGACTCCGGCGGGACCAGCATCGCCAGGTTGGTCTTACCGCAGGCGCTCGGGAAGGCGGCGGCGATGTAGTGGGTCTCGCCTTGCGGGTTTTCGATGCCGACGATCAGCATGTGTTCGGCGAGCCAACCTTCCTGGCGTGCCTGGCAGGAGGCGATACGCAGGGCGTGGCATTTCTTGCCGAGCAGGGCGTTGCCGCCGTAACCGGAGCCGTAGGACTGGATCGACAGGTCTTCGGGGAAATGCATGATGAAGCGGCGGTCGGGATCGAGTTCGCCGATCGAATGCAGGCCGCGGACGAACGGCGTGCCTTCCTCGCTCTCGCGCTCGATCCGTGCCAGCGCCTCGGCGCCCATGCGCGTCATCAGTCGCATATTGGCCACGACGTAAGGAGAATCGGTGATCTCGACGCCGCAGCGCGCCAGCGCTGATCCGATCGGACCCATGCAGTAAGGAATGACGTAGAGGGTGCGCCCGCGCATGCAGCCGGCGAACAGCGCATCCATCTTCGCGTGCGCATCGCGCGGCGCCATCCAGTGATTGTTGGGGCCGGCATCTTCTTCGCGCTTATGGCAGACGAAGGTCAGGTGCTCGACGCGGGCGACGTCGGTGGGATCGGAGCGGTGTAGCCAGCAGCCGGGATGGGTATCGGGGTTGAGCGCGATCAGCGTGCCGTCGGCCTGCATTTGCGCGATCAGTGCGTCGTATTCGGCCTGGCTGCCATCGCACCAGTGGATGCGGTCGGGGCGGGTCAGCGCCGCGGTCTCCTCCACCCAGCGCTGCAGTGAAGCAGGCGTGGTGCCCGCGCTGGCGACGGCTTGTCTCTGCGGAACCGCATTCATCCGGACACCTCCACCAAATCTGCAGCTGAACAGGCTGTCAGTCTACTGGCTGCTTCTGCCAGGGTCTCGTCGCAGTGCGGTAAAGCGCATGAAAACGTTTTCATCTCGTTGCGGCGGATGGTCAGCGACCGCGCCAGCTGCCGCACGGCTCCGCTGCAAGCGCCAGTGCCTGCGCTGCGCGCCGTACAACGCCAAGGCGTTCGGTCGTGCGCGAGCCGATGGCTCGTAAGCTGCACGCCCTCACCCTCGCTGTGTTGCGATTCGATAGATAGATCGTTCACTCCGCTGAAGCCGCCACCCCGGGCCATACCGCCACGGACGGGCATTCGCCGGGATCGGGGCGTAAAATGCCGCGCCTCCAGTGCGCTCCCGGGCGACATCCAGGCCACCGGACCCTGCCGAGTCAACCACTCACCACAGATTGTCGGCGCCCCCGCGCGCCGCGGATCGATCTTATGCACGGAGTTTTTCGATGATTTTCGAGCACCTCCACACTTACGGCCACGAGCAGGTCGTCTTTTGCCACAACAAAGACGCCGGCCTGAAGGCCATCATCGCGATCCACAACACCGTGCTCGGCCCAGCGCTTGGCGGCACGCGGATGTGGCCATACAAGACCGAGGCCGACGCGCTCAACGACGTGCTGCGCTTGTCGCGCGGCATGACCTACAAGAACGCGGTCGCCGGCCTCAACATCGGCGGCGGCAAGGCAGTGATCATCGGCGATCCGGCAACCGACAAGTCCGAGGCGCTGTTCCGCGCGTTCGGCCAGTTCGTCGAATCGCTCGGTGGGCGCTACATTACCGCCGAGGACGTCGGCATCGACGTCAACGACATGGAATACGTCTTCCGCGAGACCGAATACGTGACCGGCGTGCATCAGGTGCACGGCGGCTCCGGCGACCCGTCGCCATTCACCGCCTACGGCACTTTGCAAGGCCTGATGGCGACGCTCAACCGCAAATACGGCGACGAGGAAGTCGGCAAGTATTCGTACGCGGTGCAGGGCCTCGGCCACGTCGGCATGGAGTTCGTGAAGCTGCTGAAGGAGCGCGGTGCGAAGACCTTCGTCACCGACATCAACCAGACCCTGATCGACAAGGCAGTCAGCGAATACGGCGCCGAAGCCGTCAGCGCCGATGACATCTACGACGTCAGCGCCGATGTCTATTCGCCTTGCGCGCTCGGCGGCACGGTCAACGAGCAGACTCTGCCGCGGCTGAAGGCCAAGGTGATCTGCGGCGCGGCCAACAACCAACTGGCCAGCAACGCGATCGGCGACGAAGTCGAAAAGCGCGGCATCCTGTACGCGCCCGACTACGCGGTCAACGCCGGCGGCGTGATGAACGTGTCGTTGGAGATCGACGGCTACAACCGCGAGCGTGCGATGCGCATGATGCGCACGATCTACCACAACCTGGCGCGCATCTACAAAATCTCCGAGCGCGACGCGATCCCGACCTACAAGGCCGCCGACCTCCTCGCCGAAGAGCGCATCAAGGCGATCGGCAAGCTCAAGCTGCCGATGGGCCGCGGTACCCCGCGCTTCAAGGGGCGCGTGCGCGGGCACTGACAGCAAGAGCGGGAAACAGCGAGCCGGAGTTTTAAAGTAATTCTCCAGGCATCCCAATCCCGCGTTTCGGTATCCTGCCTTTCCACTTCTCACTTTCCACCTCCCACTCCCGCCCTTATGCGCACATTTCCCCTAGGCGAAGACATCGATGCCCTACGCGACGCGGTGCGGCGCTTTGCCGATGCCGAGATCGCGCCGCGCGCGGAAGCGATCGATCGTGACAACGAATTCCCGCAGGACCTGTGGCCCAAGCTCGGCGAGCTCGGCCTGCTTGGAATGACTGTGCCGGCCGAGTTTGGCGGCAGCGAGATGGGCTATCTCGCGCATCTCGTCGCGGTGGAGGAAATCTCGCGTGTGTCCGGGTCGGTAGGTCTGAGCTACGGCGCGCATTCCAATCTGTGCGTCGCCAACCTCTGCGCCAACGCTACCCAAGCGCAGCGCGAAGCCTATCTGCCGAAGTTGTGCACTGGCGAGTGGAAGGGCGCGATGGCGATGAGCGAGCCGGGTGCGGGCTCGGACGTGGTCGGATCGATGGCTTGCCGCGCCGAATTCCGTTCGGATGCGGGGCGCGATGGCGCGTGGATTGCCAACGGCAACAAGATGTGGATCACCAACGGCCCCGAAGCCGACGTGCTGGTGGTGTACATGCGCACCGCTGGCAAGGACGCCGGCAGCCGGTGCATCACCGCCTTCATCGTCGAGAAGGGCATGCCTGGTTTCAGCACTGCGCAGAAACTCGACAAACTCGGCATGCGCGGCTCCAACACCTGCGAACTGGTATTCGAGAACTGCGAAATCCCCGCCGCCAACGTGCTCGGCGAGGTCAATCAGGGCGTGCAGGTGCTGATGTCCGGCCTCAACACCGAGCGGCTGGTGCTCAGCGGCGGCCCGATCGGACTGATGCAGGCCGCACTCGACGCCACCCTGCCCTACGTGCGCGAGCGCAAGCAGTTCGACGTCGCGATCGGCACCTTCGGCATCATGCAAGCCAAGATCGCCGACATGTACACCGCGCTGCAGTCATCGCGCGCGTTCGCGTATCAGGTCGCGCGCGACTACGATGCCGGCCACACCTCGCGCATCGACGCCGCCAGCTGCCTGCTGCACGCCTCCGACGCCGCGGTGCGAGTTGCGCTGGAAGGCATCCAGGCGCTCGGCGGCAACGGCTACATCAACGACTATCCGACCGGCCGCATCCTGCGCGATGCCAAGCTCTACGCGATCGGTGCCGGCACCAACGAAATCCGCCGCATGCTGATCGGACGCGAACTGTTTGAGGGGCGAGCATGACCGCTTGCGACCCGCCACGAGCGGGTCGCGGTCATGCGAGCGCCCGGCCACGGATGGCCGGGCCGGACGTTCCGAAGCCCGTGCCGTCGCGCCAGGGACGGCAGCCACCAGTCTCTTGAAGCCGACCCGCCACGAGCGGGTCGCGGTCATGCGCGCGCCCGGCCACGGATGGCCGGGCCGGACGTTCCGAAGCCCGTGCTGTCGCGCGCTTGCCGCTGTTATCGCTGACAGCGAACCCGATGCCGTCCACGCCCAGTGACGCGGTGACGCGGTGACGGACGAGGTAGTGCGTTTGCTCCGGTTTGCCTGCGACCATCGCCACGACCGATAATTCACGGCCCCGTCACCAGGATCTTTTCCATGACCGACATCGTCATCGTCGGTGCCAAGCGCACCGGCATCGGCTCCTTCCTCGGCCAGTTCACCGGCGTGCCTGCCACCGCGCTCGGCGCAGCCGCGATCCGCGGCGCACTCGACCACGCCGGCGTCGCACCGGATCAGGTCGACGAGGTCATCATGGGCTGCGTGCTGCCGGCCGGCCTCGGCCAGGCACCAGCGCGGCAGGCCGCGCTCGGCGCGGAAATTCCGGTCGCTGCCGGCTGCACGACGATCAACAAGGTCTGCGGCTCGGGCATGAAGGCGATCATGTTCGCGCACGACCTGATCAAGGCCGGCTCGGCGAAGGTGGTGATCGCCGGCGGCATGGAGTCGATGACCAACGCACCGCATCTGCTCAACAACTCGCGCACCGGCATCCGCTACGGTGCCGCCGAGCTCATCGACCACATGGCCTGGGATGGCCTGACCAACCCCTACGACGGCAAGGCGATGGGGGTGTTTGGCGATGCCACCTGCGTGAAATACGCTTTCAGCCGTGAGGATGTCGACGCGTTTTCCGCCGAGAGCGCGCGCCGCGCGCAAGCCGCGCAAGCCGACGGCAAGTTCAAGGATGAAATCGTTCCGGTCACGGTCAAGGGTCGCAAGGGCGATGTCGTGGTCGACAGCGATGAGGAGCCCGGCAAGATCGATCTCGCCAAGATCCCAACGCTACGCGCGGCGTTCGGCAAGGACGGCGTGCTGACCGCGGCCTCGTCGTCGAAGATTTCCGACGGTGCCGCCGCCACACTGCTGATGTCGGCAGACGAAGCCAAGGCGCGCGGCCTGACCGCGATCGCGCGCATCGTCGCGCATGCCGGCCACGCGCAAGCGCCGGAATGGTTCACCACCGCGCCGGTAAAAGCGATTGCCAACGTGCTTGAGAAAGCCGGTTGGCAAGTCGCCGACGTCGATCTGTTCGAGATCAACGAGGCGTTCGCGCCGGTGGCGATGGCGCCGATGAAGGACCTCGGCATCGCGCACGACAGGCTCAACGTGAACGGTGGTGCCTGCGCACTCGGCCATCCGATCGGAACCAGCGGCGCGCGCTTGGTGGTGACTTTGCTGCATGCGTTGAAGGCGCGCGGCGGCAGGCGCGGCGTAGCATCGCTGTGCATCGGCGGCGGCGAGGCGGCGGCGATCGCGGTCGAGCTGATCTGATCGACCTGGTTTGATCGGCATGATCCGATTAG
Source organism: Luteimonas sp. (assembly GCA_050737635.1). Taxonomy (GTDB): domain Bacteria; phylum Pseudomonadota; class Gammaproteobacteria; order Xanthomonadales; family Xanthomonadaceae; genus Luteimonas. The sequence continues at coordinate 6,320 of JBOHYD010000225.1, forward strand.
CCTGATCGAATCAGTCGACGCGGCGTGCCATCTGGCGCGCCACATGAATGGCTTAATCAAATCTTTACAAACCCGAACACACTGATGCTTGACAGCTGACATGGGCTTGTCATCATGTATTCGGCGCGCAGTTTGCGCGTTGCCAAACTTTTTATAAACGACGAGGAAGATTGACATGATGATCAACAAGGCACTGCTTGCCCTGGCTCTGGGCTTCGCTCTGACTGCTTGCAGCAACGAGAACGCTGCCGAGAGCTCTGCGGCTGAAGCCGCTGACGCGGCCGGCGATGCACAGGCCGCTGCTGACACCGCCGCTGCTTCGGGTGACGCGATGGCTCCGGTTGCCGACACTGCTGCCGACACCGCTGCCGACGCGTCTGCGATGGCCAGCGACGCCGCTGCCGACGCTGCTGCTGCTCCGACCGCTGAAGCTGCCGACATGGCTGCCGACACCGCCGACATGGCCGCCGACACCGCCGAAGCGGCTGCCGACACTACTGAAGAAGCCAAGCAGTAATCCTGGCGAATCACTGCAAGCTGTCTCCGGAAAAGCCGCTGGTTCGCCAGCGGCTTTTTTTTTGCATGCACGGCGACCGATGCCGGCACCAGATGCCTCGCGGTCAACGCAACGCTCACGTGGGTCGAAGACAATTGCTTCAGCATTGCACTGGTCGACATCACCCTGATCGACGCCCCTTATCGTCGCGAACCGGAACCCTGCCGCGGCGGGTTCTTTTTTGCCTGCGCTCGCCGCGATGCCGTGCGCCGCAGTACAGCGGGTATCCTGTCGCGTCGCGACCCCCAACGTCTCCGAACCATCACGACATGCCCGTACTGACCTCCACGCTCGATCTGCGCTCGCAGGCGTTCGCCGACAACGTCGACTACCACCGCGGCCTCGCCAGCGAGCTCGATGCGCGGCTGGCGCGCGTCGCCGCCGGTGGCGGTGACGCGGCCGCGGCCAGACACACCGAGCGCGGCAAGCTGCTGGTGCGCGACCGCATCATCGCGCTGCTCGATCCGGGTTCGCCGTTCCTCGAGATCGCGCCGCTCGCCGCCGAAGGCATGTACGACGACGCCGCACCGGGTGCGGGCCTGGTCGCCGGCATCGGTCGCGTGCGTGGGCTGGAGGTGGTCGTGGTCGCCAACGATGCCACCGTCAAGGGCGGCACGTATTTCCCGATGACGGTCAAAAAGCATCTGCGCGCGCAGGAGATCGCGCGTGAAAACCAGTTGCCCTGCATCTATCTGGTCGACTCCGGCGGCGCGTTCCTGCCGCTGCAGGACGAGGTGTTTCCGGACCGCGAGCATTTCGGCCGCATCTTTTACAACCAGGCGCGGATGAGCGCCGACAATATTCCGCAGATCGCGATCGTAATGGGCAGTTGCACCGCCGGCGGCGCTTATGTGCCAGCGATGTGCGACGAGAGCGTCATCGTCAAAGAGCAGGGCACGATCTTTCTCGGCGGCCCGCCGCTGGTGAAGGCCGCGACCGGCGAAGTGGTCGATGCCGAATCGCTCGGCGGTGCCGACGTGCATACCTCGGTGTCCGGCGTCGCCGATCATTTTGCCGACGACGATCGCCACGCGCTGCAGATCGCCCGCGACTTAGTCGGTAACCTCAACCGCAGCAAACGCCTGCCGCTCGCGGTACGCGAGACGCGTGCGCCGCTGTTCGCGGCCGACGAGCTGTACGGCATCGTGCCGAAGGACACGCGACGCCCGTTCGACGTGCGCGAGGTGATCGCGCGCATCGTCGACGGCAGCGAGTTTGTCGAGTTCAAGGCGCGCTATGCCAAGACCCTGGTCACCGGCTTCGCGCACATCGACGGCTACCCGGTCGGCATCGTCGCCAACAACGGCATCCTGTTCTCGGAGTCGGCGCTCAAGGGCGCGCACTTCATCGAGCTGTGCAACCAGCGCGGCATCCCCTTGATATTCTTGCAGAACATCACCGGCTTCATCGTCGGCAAGCGCTACGAGCACGGTGGCATTGCCAAGGACGGCGCCAAGATGGTGCACGCCGTCGCCACCGCCGCGGTACCGAAGCTGACCGTACTGGTCGGCGCCTCCAACGGCGCCGGCAACTACGGCATGTGCGGGCGCGCCTACGGCCCGCGCTTCCTCTTCACCTGGCCCAACGCGCGCATCGCGGTGATGGGCGGCGAGCAGGCGGCCGGCGTCATGACGCTGATCACCGAAGCCAAGTGGCGGCGCGAAGGCCAGGCGGTCGACACCGCCGCGCTCGACCACATG
>JBOHYD010000226.1:0-9626 GCA_050737635.1 Luteimonas sp.
GCGCTGCACGCGATGATGTCCAACGTGAAGTACCCGCTGCTCGCGGGCACCGCAACGCCGCGCGACTTCGTCGAGTTTCCGTCGCAAGTCAATGAGATGTGGACCGACTGGCCGGAGGTGCTGGCCAACTACGCCAAGCACTACCAGACCGGCGAGCCGATGCCGAAGGCGCTGCTCAACAAGGTGCTGGCCAGCCAGAAGTTCAACCAAGGCTTCGCGACCACCGAGTACCTCGGCGCGGCGATGGTCGACCAGCGCTGGCACCAGCTCAGCGCCGACCAGATCCCCGGAGCGTCCGGCGTGATGGCCTTCCAGGCTGCGGCGCTGAAGAACGACGGCATCGACTACGCGCCGGTGCCGCCGCGCTACCGTACGCCGTACTTCAGCCACATCATGGGCGGCTACGCGGCCGGCTACTACGCCTACATCTGGTCGGAAGTGCTCGACGCCAATACGGTCAATTGGATCAAGCAGAACGGCGGCCTGACCCGTGCCAACGGCGACCGCTTCCGCCAGACCCTGCTGTCGCGCGGCGGCAGCAAGGACGCGTCGCAGTTATTCGTCGATTTCACCGGCCACGCCCCGGACATCCAACCGCTGCTCGAAAAACGCGGCCTGACCGCCGACAGCGCCGATGCAGCGGCGCCGGCAGCGAAGTCATCGACCACCGCCAGCGACCGCTGAGCGTCGCGTATTGCGCGATTGAGGCAGGTATCACGCGGCAAACTGCAAACCAACGAAAGCGCATGCCGTGGTTATTTCCGCACCAAATAGCCGATCAGACCGCCGGTCGCACCGGTCAGCAGCGACATCGCCCACTTGCGATCGTCGCTGCTCCCGGCAGGATCGAGCAACGTCCGAACGCATAGCCAGGTCATGATCGCCACAAAAACGATCGCGACCAGAAACAGAACCACATCCTTACTCAGTCGAACCCGGCGCTCGCCTTCGGTTTCCTCACGCTCGATCTTGAGCGTGGCGTTGGCCGGCAGCTTTTCCAGGTCGAGCGTGCTCACAGCCCGACGATTTCCGTCTCCAAGGGCTGATCCGGGCGGGCCAGGCCGAGTTTGAGGCCACGTTCCTTGCCTTCGCTGGCCGCGACGTACAAGGCGATCGCCTTGCGCAACACGTCGGCCTTGGTGGATTCACGCTTCTCGACAACACGCTCGATTTGGTCGTTCAGCTCGTCAGAGAGCAGCAAGTTAAGGCGTACGGACATCAGACATTCCTCTTATAAGTGAGCGGAATATACACCAAATCTGCCCCTATCTCTTCGGGAGAACTCTCTCGATCCGGGCAATGTCCTCTTGGGGCCTGCGGACAACGGCCATCGGATCACTGGCCGTGGCCGTCGGAAGCAAGCTGGGATGACGTGATCGAAACAAGCCCTAAAATGCCCGGTTCGGGCACCTGCCCGGCAACGGGCCAGCGGATTCCATGCAAGCAGACATACTCGACGCCCTGCGTCGCGGCGCCAACGACGAGGCGCTGTCGCTGGCGCGCAAGGACGTGGCCGACGACCACCACAATCCCGATGCGTATCGCCTACTGGCGATGACGCTGCGCGCCAGCGGCGACAATGTCGCGGCGTTGGCAAGCGTCGACCGCGCCATCGCGCTCGCCCCCGACGATGCCGACCTGCATTTCCACCGTGCCGGCTATCTGCTCGGCGAGCGCCGGGTCGATGCCGCGCAGGTGGCGTTGTCGCAGAGCGTGCAGCTCGATCCCAACCAGTTCGGCGCGTATGTGATGCAGGCGCAGCTGGCGCTGGCACGCGGCGACGTCGGCGAGGCCGAGCGCATCGCACGGCTGGCGTCGCGCGTCGATGCCGAGCATCCGTGGACGCTGATGATCGAGGGCCGGATCGCGCTGCAGCGTGGCGACGCCGACCGCGCGTTGGCGCGGCTGGCGCGGGCCGCCGAACTAGCGCCGGACGACGCGCAAATCCGCTATGCGCTGGGATTCGCCTATCTGCACAAGGGCCACCACGCATTCGCCGAACAGGCCCTGCTCGGCGTGGTCGATAAGATCCCCGACGCCCGTGGCCTGCTGTCGCTGATCGCCGAGCTGCAGCGCCGTCAGGACCGTTTTGACGACGCGATCACCACGCTCGCGCCGCTGCTCGCCGATGCCGATCCGAGCCCGGCGCTGCTGCGCTTTGGCGGCGAGTTGGAACTGTTTGCCGGCCGACCCGGCCACGCGCTGCCGCTGCTGCGCCGCGCGCTCGCCGCGCGGCCCGACGACGCCCGCACGCTGACGGCGATGTTCCGCATCTGGCACGCAACCGATGCCCGCGATGATGCGCGCAATACCCTCGACGCCGCGCTCGCCACCTCGCCGCAGCTGATCGACCTGTGGCGCGCGCGCGTCGCGGTCGAGCCCGCTGGCAGCGATGCCGCGCTGGAGGTGATCGCGCGCTGGCGACGTGCGCTGCCGGACGCGGTCGCGCCGCTGGAGATCGAAATCGCGACCCGCGAGGCGCGCGGTGACCGCGACGGCATCGAGACCGCGGCGCAGCGGATCCTGTCGCTGCAGCCCGGTCACCTGCCGGCGTCGATGCGCATCGTCGAGGCCGTGATGCAGCGCGATGCCGAGGCGGCAGTCGCGCATGTCGATGGGCTGATTGCGGCGACCACCGACGCCGCTGCGTCGCGCGCATATCGCGGCTGGCGTGCGCTGGCCTGCGACCGCGCTGGCCGCCATCGCGACGCGGTCGACGGCTGGCAGGCGCTGCACGCCGACCTGCACGCGCAAACGCTACCGCCGCCCGAGCCCACCGCGCTGCCCGCAACATGGCCGGACCTTGCACAGGCGGTCGCGATCATGGCGCCGGTCGCGTTCCTGGCCGGCGCGCCCGGCTCCGGCGTCGAGCGCATCGCCAGTGTGCTCGCCGCGACCGTGCCGCGATTGCTTGTCGATCGCTTTGGCAGTGCGCCGCCGGACGATGCCCTGCAACGCATCGACACCGCGACGCAGCTGGCTAACGGCACACTGTCGAGCGCCGAAGTGGCCGCAAGTTGGTCGGCACAACTGGCCGCGCGCGGTCTGCACAACGGCGCGGTGATCGACTGGCTGCTGTGGTGGGACAACGCCTGGGTTGCGCTGCTGCGCGAGCAGTTTCCGCAGGCGCAGGTGCTGCTGGCGCTGCGCGATCCGCGCGACATGCTGCTGCACTGGCTGGCGTTCGGCGCGCCGTTGAACCTGCAGCTGGCATCGCCGACCGCCGCCGCACGCTGGCTCGCGGCGCATCTCGAGCACGTCGCGGCGCTCGACGAGCAATCGCTGTTTGCACACACGCTGCTGCGCATCGACGCCACGCTCGACGACCCGGCCGCGCTGTCGGACGCGGTGGCTGCGGCGCTGGGCACGCCATTGCCGCCACCGCCCGACGGACGGCTCGATGCGCCGCATTTTGCCGCCGGTCACTGGCGCGATTACGCCGATGTGCTCGCGGATGCGTTTGCGCTGTTGGCGCCGGTGGCACGACGGCTCGGGTATCCAGACGTCTGACATTTCCCCACGGAGTGATTCGATGCGCATCACCAGCAGCCGTTTCGGCAACGGCAAACCGATCCCCGCCGCGTTTGCGATGGGCACGCCCGACGGCTTCGGCGGCAACCGCAATCCGCCGCTGGCGTGGAGCGAGGTGCCCGACGGCACGCGTTCGTTTGCGCTGCTGTGCATCGATCCCGATGCGCCGAGCGATGCGTCGCTCGCCAATGCCGATGGCATCGAGATTGCAGTCGCGCATCCGCGCGGCGACTTTGTGCACTGGGTGATGGTCGACATCGCCGCGGATCTGCGCGAGATCGCCGAGGGCCGCTGCAGCGACGGCGTCACCAAGGCCGGCAAAACCGCGCCCGCCGGCCCCGCCGGCGCGCGCCAGGGGAGCAACAGCTACACGCAGTGGTTCGACGCCGACGCTGAGATGGGCGGCCAGTATTTTGGCTACGACGGCCCGTATCCGCCGGCCAACGACCTGCGCCTGCACCGCTATTTCTTCCGCCTGTTCGCGCTCGATGTCGCCACGCTGGCATTGCCCGACGGCTTCACTGCCGGCGACGTGCAGCGCGCGATGCATGGCCACGTACTCGGCGAGGCGCTGACCTGGGGCAGTTACACGCTCAACCCCAAGGTGCGCGGATAGCGTCGCTGGGATAGAGCCGCTGGCGGGTGTCGCGGACGCGGGTGTTGCCGATGATTCCGGTGGTCGCATCCGCAAACAAACGAACGCCCCGGCGTGCTCGGGGCGCTCGGATGGCGTTACCGAGATCGATCAGCCGATGACCAAGGTCAGTCCGTAGGCGCTGAGGATCGGCGTCAGACGCTGGAAATACGACCGCCGCTGCGCGCTGGGCACAGCGCAATTGCTGTTGGTGCTGGCCTGCAGGTTGCCGCCCGACGTCACGCCCTGGCCCTGACCGACGCTGGTGATCCAGGAACCGCCGGAATCGCCACCGCTCAGACATGCGTTGGACAGAGTGAGACCGGTTACCGAACCTTGGGGGTAGTTCACGGTCACGTTCTTGGCGGTGATCGTGCCGCAGCGGTAGCCGGTGGTGCGCCCGGAGCGGCACAGGGCGGCACCGGTGGCCGCTTCGCTGCTGCCGGTCACGGTGATGTTGCCGCCGCTGTAGTTGCTCACCCACGGCCGCAGCGTATCGCTGCTGCGCACGCTGACCCACCCGCGGTCGTTGCCCGGAAAGCTCGACGCCTGGAAGGAGCCGACCGACTGGCCGCTGATCGTCACGCTCTGGCCCGCGGTGCCGCAGTGGCCGGCGGTGGCGAAGCCCCGGGTGGTGCCACGGGTGACCGAAAACCCGACCGAGCACAGGAACTGGTTGTTGATCACGTACTCGATGCCGCCGATCACGTCGACCGTGGTGCGCGGTACGCCGACCACCTTTTGCACGCGCACGGTGCCGGCGTCGGCGCCGCTGACCGCGATGAAGTCGATCGCATTCTTTTCGGCGTCGGACGCGATGCTCACGACAACGCTGTTGCTGGCCGGATCGACATGCCAGGAGTGGATGCCGCGCAACGCCGTGGTTGCATCCGCGGCACGCAGCCTGATGTCATCGAGCCGCGACATCGCCGCTTGCAGCTGTGACAGGCTGTGACGGACCTGACGGACTTCGACGCCTGTCAGCGCGGACGATCCGGTAGCGTTGGTGGTGGCGACGACATACTGAAATGTGCCGTCGGCTTTGCGCTCGATCCAGTCGCCGGCGAAGTTGGCGCCGAACTGGCGTTGTGCCACGGCGGCGTTGCTGCTGGCGGTGCGTTCGGTTTGCAGGTATTGCGGGATCTGGCCCGGGAAGATGCCGAGATCGCGTTGCATGGCGAACTGCAGGACGGGACTGACGTCGTCGTCGGCAGGCGCGGCGGCGGACGAGAACACCGCAAGCGTCGCGGCGGTGACAGCAAACAGGGTGGTGCGTGCGAAGGTTCTGCGAGCAGAAAAGGGGGATGCGGACATGACGAACTCCTTGTACACGGGTTGGCAACGTGGCCGTTGTAGCCACATGGCGTCGTTGCGGAAGCAACGACGGCCTGTTTCCAGGAGAGCAGCGCAGGCGCGGTGTAGACAGGCATGCCGAGTCGAGCACAGAAGCGGCATGTGAAAATGTGCAATTCGTCACATTCAGTTGTCGCATCGCGCGCCGTGAGCGACTCGCGTCCCCACAGGATGATCGGTCAATGCCTATAGCCGTGCGGATAAGCTCACCACGCACTCGCGAGTGCCGCGATCGTCGCGATGACGGTTCAGCTTGCGCTTGGCATCAACAGCAGCAGCGCGGCACCGAGCACCAGCCGGTACACCGCAAACGCAGTGAAGCGGTGTGACTGGATATAACGCAGCAGCCACTTGACCGCGACGAACGCGGTGATCGCCGACACCGCGAACGCGACCGCCAGTGCGGTCCAGTCCTCGTGTCCCGCTTGGCCGCTGCGCGCGACGTCGAGCAGTTCGTAACCGCTGGCCGCAAACATCGTTGGGATGCCGACCAGAAACGCGAACTCGGTCGCCGCAACACGGCTGGTGGTGCCGGCGAGCAGCGCGATGAAGATCGTCGCCGCCGAGCGCGAGGTGCCGGGGAACACGCCGGCAACCACCTGCGCGATGCCGACCAGGATCGCCGTCGTCCAGCTGATCGCATGCCGCTCGCCGAGTGCGGCGGCACGCCGCGCGGCGAAATATTCCGCCGCGAGCATCCACACCCCGCCGATGATCAGCGCCCACGCGATCGGCGCGACGCGGTTGGGCAGGGTGAAGCCGAGCGTGTTGACGACCACCCCGAGCACCGCGGTGATCGCGAACGCGACGCCGAGCTTCAGCGCGTAATCGCGGTTGTCGCGCTCGTGCAGGCCGACCAACAGCTGCCGCAGCCGCGGCCAGTAGATGACCACCACCGCAAGGATCGCGCCGGCCTGGATCGCGATGTTGAACAGATCGGAGCGATGGCCGAGCCAGTGTTCGGCGATCAGCAGGTGACCGGTGCTGGAGATCGGCAGGAATTCGGTGATGCCTTCGATCAGGCCGAGCAGTACGGCAGCGAGCAGGTCGGTCATGGATGAGGCAGGATCGGGGTTGGGAGGGAGGATGAGAGTCTCGCCCGCACGATCACTAATTTTAAACAAGCGATTAATTGCCGCTCACATTGCGCTTGCGGCAAGCGTTTTTGGAATGTCCTTCTCCGCTCAGGCCCCGCGCCGCATCGCTGGCCCCTTGTCGACAGGCGGCGTTCATAGCCTCGCAGTGAGATGCTAATGTGACCTGTCGCAAATTAAAAAGGGGTTTGGCTAGCAGATTCGGCATCAGATTTGCTGATTGCGGACGGATTCGACGATGTTGCCTTGCGCGCGTCGCATTGTAGGGAAATTCCCGACCGGTAATACCGCCGCAGGGATGTGTTGGCACTGCCACTCTAGGAGGATCTACAAAATGAAGTCGATACACCGTTGTGCTCTCGCCGTAGCCGTCGGTCTGTGTTTGACCGGTTCCGCGCTCGCCGCTGGCAAGCCGTTGATCCAGAGCAGCCAGCCCCTATTCAGCGCTGACCTGGCCAGCGCGGCGCTCGCCGTGCCCGCCGACCAGACGGTGCTGAGCGGCATCCTGTCGAGCCCATCGACCGCTGCGGTGCAACTGGCCAGAATCGATGCCAGCGCCGTCGACAGCAACCAGCAACAGATCGAATTCGATATCGGCGGCCAACGCCTGACTGCGACCCAGGTCAAGACCGAAGCCCTCGAAGGCGGCAACAGTGTGTGGCACGGCAACTTCGGTTCGGCCGCAGTGGCCAAGGCCAAGACCCTGTCGGGCATGGATCCGCTCAATTCGGCGATCTTGGTGCGCAGCGGCGACACCGTCACCGGCAGCATCCGCAGCAACGGCAAGCTCTATCGCGTGCGGCCGTTGCCGGGTGGCGAACACGCCGTGGTCGAGATCGACGAGAACCGGATGCCTGTCGACCATCCGGCCAGCGATTACAACCGCCTGCCGACCATCCCGATGCCGCAGACCGCGAGCGATCGCGTCACCGCCCAGGGCATTCCGCCCGGCCCGACCGCGACCATCCGGGTGATGGTGGTGGCGACCAACCAAGCCGTGGCCAGCTACGGCGGCAATATGCAGTCGCTGATGCAACTGGCGGTGTCGGAGTCCAACCAGAGCTACGTCAACAGCAATGTCGGCATCAACCTGGTCTTGGCCAACTACTCGACTACGACCTACGCCGAGTCCAGCAGTTTCAACACCGATCTGACCCGCTTCCGCGGCACGACCGATGGCTTTATGGACACCATCCACACCACCCGCAACACCAGCACCGCCGACGTCAACATGCTGGTCATCCACAATCCGACCTCTTGCGGCCTGGCTTCGGCCATCGGTTCGACCGCCGCGACCGCGTTCGCGGCCGTGCACTGGGATTGCGCGACGGGCAACTACAGCTTCGCCCACGAGATCGGCCATCTGCAGAGCGCGCGCCATGACGCCGCCAACGACCCGAGCACCTCGCCCTACGCCTATGGCCACGGCTATCGTTACGAACCCGCGACTGGCAGCAGGTGGCGCACGATCATGGCCTACAACTGCGGCGGCGCCGGCTGCCCGCGACTGAACTACTGGTCGAACTCGAGCGTCAACTTCGGCGGCGTGCCGATGGGCAATGCGAGCACGGCCGACAACCAGCGCGTGCTGGTCAACACCAAGGCCACAGTGGCTGGCTACCGGTAATCAACTCCGACCCGGCTGCGTGCAGCGCAGCCGGGTCGGCGCTTCCATCAGCCAGCAGCGCTGGACCAAGCCGATCCGCATGGCACCGAAGCTTTTCCAGGCGTTCGGCTTCGGCATCGATATCGTCGTTTAGTCTTTCCAGGTATTGAGGTGCGATCCGAACGGATCGCGCTGTTGGCGCACCACGCAGAAGCGATGGCCGCTGGGCGCTTCCATCACCCACCAGCGCTTGATGAACTCGATCTTCTTGGCGCCTAGTGTTTCGAGGCGGTCGGCCTCGGCATCGACGTCGTCACTCTCGATGTCGAGGTGGATGCGCGCGGGATGGTCGACCTTTTGCAGCAACAGCATCGGCTCGTCGGCGGCGACTTGGAGTTCTGCGTAGTTGCCGTCGCCGTCCTGGTCGTAGCTCGTTACCGGCTTGCCGAGTGCCTTGCTCCAGAAGTCAACGGATTCTTTGAGGTCGTCGACCTTGCAGTCGAGGACGAAGGTGGACAGGCGGCTGTGGTGGGTCATGAATCCTCCGTCGGCTGGGCCTTGAGCGGCCATCGCGTATTTCATGTGGCGACGAAGCCCATGGCAAGGTCGCGGCGGCGGGACAAGGCCCACCCTGCGTCAGTTCGGCCGTGCCAGGTCGTCCATCAGCGCCTTTAGGAAGCGCGCGGCCTCGCCGCCGGTTGCGGCGCGATGGTCGAAGGTCAGCGATAGCGGAATCGCCTTGTGCGATTCGAAGCCGCCGATCACCGGGGTGATCTGGTGGCGGCCGCGGCCTGCGGCGACGATCGCCACGCACGGCGGTACCACCACGGGCGTCGCATAGCGGCCGGCGAACATGCCGAAATTGGACAGCGAGATCGTGTAGCCGGCGAGTTCCGAGGCCGGAATGCTGCGATCGGCGACCTGCGCGCGCAACCGGTCGATCGACTCGCGCACGCCGCGTGCATCGAGCACGTCGGCGTTGCGCAGCGCCGGGACAAACAATCCGTCGTCGGTATCGACCGCGATGCCGATGTCGACTTGGCGGTGCAATGTGCGTGTGAGCTTGTCGCCGTCGAACCAGGCATTGAGCGCGGGCACCGCCTTGCACGCTGACACGATCGCGCGGATCAGGCGCACGGTGACGTCGTTGCCCGGCGTCCATGCGTGGATATCGGCGTCGTCGGCGAGCGTGGTCGGCACCACCCTCGCGTGCGCGTCGGCCATCACCCGCGCCATGTTGCGGCGCACGCCCTTGAGCTGTTCGGGCTGGCCGCTCACCGACACCGACGGCGGCTGGGTGCGCATCGGTTTGCCGGACGCCGACAGCGCGGTGCGCTCGTTGCGTGCGGCAGCCGTGGCAGCGACGGCTGCGACATCTGCATGGCGCGCTCCCTCACCCGACGCGCGC
>JBOHYD010000227.1:0-3379 GCA_050737635.1 Luteimonas sp.
CGCCAACCGCGCGCTGATGGGCGCCAACATGCAGCGCCAGGCCGTACCGACGCTGCGTGCGCAGAAGCCGCTGGTGGGCACGGGCATCGAGCGCGCCGTGGCGCGCGACTCGGGCGTGACCGTCAACGCGCTGCGCGGCGGCACCGTCGACCAGATCGACGCGGGCCGCATCGTGGTACGCGTGCACGAAAAGGAAATCGGCACCAACGACGCCGGCGTCGACATCTACACGCTGATCAAGTACACGCGTTCCAACCAGAACACCTGCATCAACCAGACCCCGCTGGTGCGCGTGGGCGACAAGGTCGAGCGCGGCGACGTGCTGGCCGACGGTCCGTCCACCGACATCGGCGAGCTGGCCCTCGGCCAGAACATGCTGGTCGCGTTCATGCCGTGGAACGGCTACAACTTCGAGGACTCGATCCTGCTGTCGGAGCGCGTCGTCGAGGAGGATCGCTACACCACGATCCACATCGAAGAGCTGACCGTGCAGGCCCGCGACACCAAGCTCGGGCCGGAGGAAATCTCCGCCGACATCCCCAACGTGTCCGAGAACGCGCTCAACCGCCTCGACGAGTCCGGCGTGGTCTATATCGGTGCCGAAGTCCGCGCCGGCGACATCCTGGTCGGCAAGGTCACGCCGAAGGGCGAGAGCCAGCTGACGCCGGAAGAGAAGCTGCTGCGCGCGATCTTCGGCGAGAAGGCGTCGGACGTGAAGGACAGCAGCTTGCGCGTGCCGCCGGGCATGGACGGTGTGGTCATCGACGTGCAGGTGTTCACCCGCGACGGCATCGAGAAGGACAAGCGTGCCAAGCAGATCGAAGAGAACGAGATCAAGTCGGTCAAGAAGGACTTCGACGATCAGTTCCGTATCCTCGAACGCGCGATCTACGCGCGCCTGCGCTCGCAGTTGCTCGGCAAGGTCGCCAATGGCGGTGCCAACCTGAAGAAGGGCGAGACGGTCAGCAGCCTCGTGCTCGACGGCCTGAAGAAGTCCGACTGGTTCACGCTGCGCATGAAGGATGAGGACGCCTCCGACGCGATCGAGCGCGCGCAGAAGCAGATCGAAGCGCATCAGAAGGAGTTCGAGAAGCGCTTTGCCGACAAGCGCGGCAAGATCACCCAGGGCGACGACCTCGCGCCGGGCGTGCTGAAGATGGTCAAGGTGTATCTGGCGGTGAAGCGTCGCATCCAGCCAGGCGACAAGATGGCCGGCCGCCACGGCAACAAGGGTGTGGTGTCGACGATCGTGTCGGTACAGGACATGCCGTACATGGCCAACGGCGAGACCGTCGACATCGTGCTCAATCCGCTTGGCGTGCCGTCGCGCATGAACATCGGCCAGATCCTCGAAGTGCATCTGGGCTGGGCGGCGAAGGGGCTCGGCCACAAGATCCAGCGCATGCTCGATGCCCAGGCCAAGCTGGCCGATCTGCGCAAGTTCCTCGACCAGATCTACAACCACGACGAGAAGATGCACGGCCAGCGCGTCGACCTGACGCAGTTCACCGACGGCGAGCTGATGGCGCTCGCGCAGAACCTCACCGACGGCGTGCCGATGGCGACGCCGGTGTTCGACGGTGCGGCGGAGGCCGAGATCAAGGCGATGCTGGCGCTTGCCGACCTGCCGACCAGCGGCCAGACCCAGCTCTACGATGGCCGCACCGGCGATGCGTTCGAGCGCAAGGTGACCGTGGGCTATATGCACATGCTCAAGCTCAACCATCTGGTCGACGACAAGATGCACGCGCGCTCCACCGGCCCGTATTCGCTCGTCACCCAGCAACCGCTCGGCGGCAAGGCGCAGTTCGGCGGTCAGCGCTTCGGCGAGATGGAAGTCTGGGCGCTCGAAGCCTACGGCGCGGCGTACACGCTGCAGGAAATGCTCACCGTCAAGTCCGACGACGTGCAGGGCCGCAACCAGATGTACAAAAACATCGTCGACGGCGAACACGAGATGGTCGCGGGCATGCCCGAATCCTTCAACGTGCTGGTCAAGGAAATCCGTTCGCTCGCCATCAATATGGAGCTGGAAGAGAACTGAGAGCCGGGACTCGGGACTCGGGACTCGGAGGAGCAGAAGCAACCGCTTTGGCTTTTCCGAGTCCCGGGTCCCGGGTCCCGAACAATCGCTCCAAGCCCGCAGCCCTCGACACGCGCCACTCCTCCACGGAGACAGAAATGAAAGACCTACTGAACCTTTTCAACCAGCAGCGCCCGACGCTGGATTTCGACGCGATCAAGATCGCGCTGGCCTCACCGGACCTGATCCGCTCGTGGTCGTTTGGCGAAGTGAAAAAGCCCGAAACGATCAACTACCGCACCTTCAAGCCCGAGCGCGACGGTTTGTTCTGCGCGGCGATCTTCGGACCGATCAAAGACTACGAATGCCTGTGCGGCAAGTACAAGCGCATGAAGCACCGCGGCGTGATCTGCGAAAAGTGCGGCACCGAAGTCACGCTGGCCAAGGTGCGTCGCGAGCGCATGGGTCACATCGATCTGGCCAGCCCGACCGCGCACATCTGGTTCCTCAAGTCGCTGCCCAGCCGCATCGGCCTGATGCTGGACATGACGCTGCGCGACATCGAACGGATCCTGTATTTCGAGGCCTTCGTGGTCACCGAGCCGGGTCTGACGCCGATGGAGCGCGGCCAGCTGCTCAACGAAGAGCAGTTCATGCAGATGCGCCAAGAACACGGCGATGACTTCGACGCCGCGATGGGCGCCGAGGCCGTGTTCGACCTATTGCGCACGATCGACCTGCAGGCGCAGATGGTGCAGCTGAAGGAGGATGTGGCCGCCACCGGCTCCGAGACCAAGCTCAAGCGCCTCACCAAGCGCATCAAGCTGTGCGAGGCCTTCCTCGAGTCCGGCAACCGTCCGGAGTGGATGGTGATGACCGTGCTGCCGGTGCTGCCGCCGGACCTGCGTCCGCTGGTGCCGCTGGACGGCGGTCGCTTCGCGACTTCCGACCTCAACGACCTGTACCGCCGCGTCATCAACCGCAACAACCGTCTGCGCCGCCTGCTCGAGCTCAACGCGCCCGACATCATCGTGCGTAACGAAAAGCGCATGCTGCAGGAATCGGTCGACGCGTTGATGGACAACGGCCGCCGCGGCCGCGCGATCACCGGCACCAATCAGCGCCCGCTGAAGTCGCTGGCAGACATGATCAAGGGCAAGCAGGGCCGCTTCCGCCAGAACCTGCTCGGCAAGCGTGTCGACTACTCCGGCCGTTCGGTGATCGTGGTCGGCCCGACCCTGCGTATGCACGAGTGCGGATTGCCGAAGAAGATGGCGTTGGAGCTGTTTAAACCGTTTCTCTTCGCCAAGCTGCAGCGCCGCGGCCTCGCCACCACGATCAAGGCCGCCAAGAAGC
>JBOHYD010000228.1:0-5629 GCA_050737635.1 Luteimonas sp.
CCCCATGGGCGCGATGGGTTTTACCGGCAAAGCCATCGCACCCATGGGGCGCTCCTACAATATGTTTGATCAACTGTCTGCTCCGTCGGCGACCGCGTCGTAGCCGCGCGGGTCGATGTTGACGAGCAGTTTCATGGCCGTCGAGCAGGGTCAGACGTCTCGCGCCAGCGCCTCGGCGAGGCCGATGTAGCGGCCCGGCGTCAGCTCAAGCAGGCGCTGGCGATCGTCGGCCGGCAAGTCCAGCGCTTCGACAAACGTGCGCATCGACGCTGCGGTGATGCCCTGACCGCGGGTGAGCGCCTTGAGTTGTTCGTAGGGTTCGGGCAGGCCGTGGCGGCGCATTACCGTTTGCACGGCCTCGGCGAGCACTTCCCACGACGCATCCAGATCGGCGGCAAGCCGGTCGCGGTTGACCGACAGCTTGCCCAAACCCTTCAGCAGTGCATCGAAGCCAATCAGCGCGTGACCGAAGGCGGTACCCAGCGCGCGCAGTACAGTCGAATCAGTGAGGTCGCGCTGCCAACGGCTGGTCGGCAGCTTGGCGGAAAAATGCTCGAACAGCGCGCTGGCGATGCCGAAATTGCCTTCGGCGTTCTCGAAGTCGATCGGATTGACCTTGTGCGGCATCGTCGAGCTGCCGACCTCGCCGGCCTTGACCGACTGCTTGAAATAGCCGAGCGCGATATAGCCCCAGACATCGCGGCACAGGTCGATACAGATCGTGTCGATGCGTTTGCACACATCGGCGATTTCGGCGATGCCATCGTGCGGCTCGATCTGTGTGGTGTAGGCGTTGAAGTCGAGGCCCAGCGACTGCACGAAGTGTTGCGCGAAGGCCGGCCAGTCGATGCCGGGGTAGGCCGCGACGTGGGCGTTGTAGTTGCCGACGGCGCCGTTGATCTTGCCGCACAGCGACACCGCTGCGAGCTGTTCGCCCTGGCGGCGCAGGCGCGCGACGACATTGGCTAGCTCTTTGCCGACGGTGGTCGGTGAGGCAGGCTGGCCGTGGGTACGCGACAGCATCGGCAGCGCAGCGTGGTCGTTGGCCAACGCGCGCAGCGTCTCGATCAGCGCATCGAGCTTGGGCAGCAGCACGCGGCCGCGCGCTTGATCGAGCATCAGCGCGTAGGCGAGGTTGTTGATGTCCTCGCTGGTGCACGCGAAGTGCACGAACTCCAACGCCGGGCCGAGGCTGGCATGGGTGCTGAGACGCTCTTTGATGAAATATTCGACCGCCTTGACGTCGTGGTTGGTGACCGCCTCGATCGCCTTGACGCGTGCGGCATCACTGAGCGAAAACTCCTGAGCCAGCGCGCGCAGCGTTGTCGTGGCGGCATCGTCGAATGGCGCGAGCTCGACGATGCCCGGTTCCGCGGCCAGCGCCAGCAGCCATTCGATTTCGACGCGCACCCGCGCGTGGATTAGGCCGTACTCGGAAAAGATCGGTCGCAGTGCATCGACCTTGCCGGCATAGCGGCCGTCGAGCGGGGACAGGGCGAGGAGTGCGGTGTCGACGGAGTTCGGCATATGCTTTGGAGCGTGCTGTAGATCTGTATTCTACTGCGCAGCGATGTCCTTGGACTCGATCCCGTCAGCAGGGCAAGTCCTTCTGCCGCATCCGGGAGAAGGGAAAAACAAACGCCAGCTGAAACACAGCGCTAATGAAACCTTTCGAGGGCGGAGCTGCCATGAGCCAATTGAATAAACCATCGCGCCGTGAGTTCATAAAAGCAGCTGCCGCCGCTGGGGTGGCCGCCGGTGTGCTCGGCAAAGCGTTTGGCTCCGAACCTGCCGCGGCGCGGTCAAGCGGAGATCATCGTGGTGGTTCGCCGAATGACAGGATTCAGGTCGCTCTGATTGGGGCGGGCGACCGCGGGATGTGGAATGCCAAAGTCGCGCTGCAGGTTCCCGGGGTCGAGATCGTCGCCGTTGCTGACCTTTACGAGGGACGACTGCTTCGCGCGAAAGAGCTGTGGGGCAAGCAGATATTCACCGGCAAAGATCATCGGGAAATACTTGCGCGCCCCGAGATCGATGCGGTCATCATCGCAACGCCGGATCACTGGCATTCGCAGATTTCAATAGAAGCCATGAATGCGGGTAAAGATGTTTATTGCGAAAAGCCTGTCGTCCAGCGCGTCGACGAGGGCCATCCGGTCATCGCGGCACAAAACAAAACCGGGCGCATTTTTCAAGACGGCAGCCAGCGCGTCAGTTCCATTGTTTACCGCAAAGCAAAAGAGTTGATCGAGTCCGGTGCCATCGGTGAATTGAACTTAGTGGAAGCCTTTATAAACCGACGCAAGCCGATCGCTGCTTGGCAATACACGATACCTCCCGATGCTTCGCCGCAAACGATTGATTGGGATCGCTTCCTTGGCAGGGCGCCGAAGCTGCCCTTCGATGCCAAGCGCTTTTTTCGCTGGCGCAATTACCAAGACTACGGGACCGGGATCGGGGGTGACTTGTTCGTACACCTGTTTTCAGGGATTCACTATGTGCTTGGATGCCATGGGCCGACCCGGGTCATGGCGACCGGCGGCCTGAGGTTCTGGGACGACGGCCGCGATGTACCCGATGTCCTGCTTGGCCTTTACGATTATCCGAAGTCCGGCGCGACGCCCGCCTTCAATATCGTTCTGCGCGTCAATTTTGCAGATGGCAGCGTGGATCCCAATGTGTTTGAAGATTCAAGCTTCCGCTTTATCGGCACCGAAGGCACGCTCACCATCGGCGCAGGCGTGACGGTCGAGCGCAAATCCCGTTTGAATGAACCTGGCTTGTCGATCGGAACATTCCCGGACGCCATGCAAGCCGCGATCTCCGCAGAATACGGCAAAAAGTATCCGGCGAGCCAGGGGCGTTTCGGCGACTCGAAGCAAGACACCTATCTGCCGCCTTCCGGCTATAACGATTCATTGGATCATTTCGCGAATTTCTTCGATGCAGTACGGTCGCGCGCACCGGTCGTCGAAGATGCGGCGTTCGGTTTTCGCGCGGCCGGCCCCGCGCTGCTGACGAACATCAGTTACTTCGATAAGCGTATCGTCAGTTGGAATCCCGAAACCATGCGTCTCGACGAAGGGTGAGATCAACCTATCCTGTTGTTGTCCTGTGCCGCAGCGGCTGCCGGCGGATTCAACTTTTGAAGTTTTCGATCCTCACCGCCGCCATGGACGGGGTCAGTAGGTGGATCGCAAGTAACGCGATCAGATAGGCAGAGCCGGCGACGACAAAGATCGGCGTGTAGTCGCCGATACGGTCGAGGACGTAGCCGGCATATTTCGCCATGGCCATGCCACCCAATGCCCCGAGCATCCCGCCGATGCCGATGACGGATCCGACCGCTTTGGCCGGGAAAAGGTCTGACGGCAAGGTGTAAAGATTGGCCGAGAAGCCTTGGTGGGCCGCCGTGGCAAGTCCAATGATCACGACCGCGAGCCAGAGGCTGTCGGCGAGCGCCGCGCCCATCACCGGAACGGCGCAAAAGGCACAGATCAACATCGCGGTCTTGCGAGAGCTGTTGACGCTCCATCCCTTCATCAACAAGCGCGATGACAGCCAGCCCCCGCCGACGCTGCCCAGATCGGACAGCAGGTAGATGGCGACGAGCGGCGGGCCAAAGGTTTTGAGATCGAGCCCGTGGCGCTTGGCCAGGAAGTCCGGCAGCCAGAACAGGAACATCCACCAGATCGGGTCGATTAGGAACTTGCCTAGCGCATAGGCCCAGGTTTCGCGGGTTCTGAGCAGCCGACTCCAGGCAATGGTCTCGCCTGTGTCGGCAGGATCTTGCTCGATGTGCGCGAGTTCGCCGGCGCTCAGATGCCGCTGCTCGCGCGGGCGGCGATATACCAGGAGCCAAATAGGCAGCCACACAAGCCCCACCAGGCCGGTGATTATGAACGCGGCGCGCCATCCGTAAGCCAGAGTGATGGCGGGAATGATCAGCGGCGTGAGTATCGCGCCGATGTTGGTGCCGGCGTTGAAGATGCCGGTGGCGAGCGCGCGCTCCTTCTTTGGAAACCACTCGACGATGGCCTTGAGGCTGGCCGGAAAGCCGCCGCCTTCACCTGCTCCCAGTGCGACCCGCGCGGCCACAAAACCCGCTAGGCTGTGAGCGGCCGCGTGGGCAAGGTGGGCCACCTGCCAGATCGTGAATGCCAACCCCAAGCCCCAGCGCGCGCCGATACGGTCGACGATTCGCCCCCAGGCGAGGTAAGCGAAGGCATAAGTGAGCTGAAAGTAGACGACGAGGTTCGCGTAATCCTCTTCGCTCCAATTCATCTCGGTGCTGAGATCCTGCTTCAGCAGACCGATCGTCTGCCGGTCGATGTAGTTGATCACGATCGCGCTAAACAGCAGAGCTACGATCACCCAGCGGTAGACCCCTGACTTGGCCAGATTCATGCGGCTGTTCTCGGCATCAGGTGTTGCTTGGGCCAGAGGACCGGCTGGCCGGTGTCCATGGCGCGCTCGCCAAGCAGGGCGGCGACGGATGCGTGATACGCCTCTCGCAGCAAACCCGGTAGCGGCCGCCCCTGTTTCACCGCTTCGGCGAACGCCTCGAACTGCAGCATGGTTTCGTCATACTCGCCCCAGCGCAGTGCTTGGCCGGGCGTCGTCACCGGCAACTCCGGAGACCAAGTCGGGCCGCCGATCGGCACGCTGCGCACCCGGCCGTGCCTGACGTCATCCGTCAGCTGCCGCAGTCCCGGTACCGTGGGGGGAGCTTCGAGATAGACCTGGCCGAGCTCCGGCTCGATGGTGCCCTGATGCCCCTGGATCTGCTCTTCGCAGCCGTAGCGGCGATTGTTGAGCAGCGAGCTGTAGATTAGCTTTCGGCCGCCGTCATATTCGTAGATCAGCGCGACATGGTCGTAGACTTCGCGTCCGTCTTTCCAGAAGCAGAGGCTGCCGGAACCGATGACGCGTTGCGGCACGGCGTCGAGAAACCAGTTGGCCACTTGGATCTGATGCGCCGCGAGCTCGGTCATCAAGCCGGCCGACGACTCACGGTATAGGCGCCAGTTGAGCTTGCGCTCGAGGCCAGAATTCAATGGCACCTCACGCCGCCAATCGGCGTTGCGGTGCCAACTCGCCCTAACCTGGGTAATGGTGCCGATCTCGCCAGCCTTGACCCGCGCCAAGGCATCGAGATAGGCCGGCTTGAACAGACGCTGGTGGCCGATCTGGAGGATCCGCCGGCTCTGCCGCGCCTTCGCGACCATGGCAGCGCAATCCTCGATCGAACGCGCCATTGACTTCTCGCACCAGACATGTAGACCGGCATCAAAGGCGTCGATCGTCGGACCTTTATGGAGGTGGAGCGGCGTTGCGATGACGACGGCGTCGAGCCCCCCGGCGTCTAACATCGCGCGATGGTCGGCAAACCCGGGGACGCGGGCAGGCATGAGCGCCATCGCCTGTTGCAGATGCGCAGGGTAATCGTCGCAGAGTGCGGCAACGCTGCAGTTCTTGGTTTTCAGTAGGTTCTGGATCAGCCCCCGGCCGCGGCCGCCGGTGCCGATCACCCCGATCCTGATCCTTTCGCGGGTTGTGCTCAGCGCCGCCCTCGCTGTCCAGGGTGCAGCGGCCGCGATCCCAAATGCAGCGCTGACTGCGGTAAATC
>JBOHYD010000229.1:0-7780 GCA_050737635.1 Luteimonas sp.
GCTTCTGCCTCCACCATCGATGTCCTCCGCCTGCAGCCCATGAGAGTAGGCAAGAGGATGACAGCTCTGCTTATTTGTCAGGTAGTTACGGTAACTTGTTCACCCGATTGCCCTGGTGATGGCGGGCGGGCGCTGCGGCACCCAGCTGCGAATGAACGCCACGCAGGCGTGCGCATCGAGCGGTGGCGACACCAGGTAGCCCTGCACCTCGTCGCAGCCGTGATCGACTAGGAAGCGCATCTGCGCCGCCGTCTCGACGCCTTCGGCGACGACGTTCAGCCCGAGCGAGTGCGCCATGGTGATGACGGCGCTGGTGATCGCGGCGTCCTCGGGGTCGCTGGTGAGGTCGTCGATGAACGCCTTGTCGATTTTGATCGTGGTGATCGGCAGTCGTTTGAGGTACGCAAACGACGAATAGCCGGTGCCGAAGTCGTCGATCGCCAGCGCCACGCCCATTTGTCGAAACGCCTGCAGCTTGATCGCGGTTTGTTCGGCGCTGGCCATCAGCACGCTTTCGGTGAGCTCAAGCTCGAGCGAGGTCGGTGGCAGGCCGGTCTCGTCGAGCACCCGACGCACCACCTCGGGGAAATCGCCGCGGCGCAGCTGCAGCACCGACACATTGACCGCCATGCTGAGATGGTCGAGGCCGTGCTGGTGCCAGCGGCGCAGGGTCAGACAGGCTTCACGCAGCACCCATTCGCCGATTTCGAGGATCAGTCCGCTGTCCTCGGCCAGCGGGATGAACTCGGCCGGGCCGATCTCGCCGTGTTCGTGACTGGTCCAGCGCAGCAGCGCCTCGACGCCGGTAATGCGCGAGGGCGACAGCGACAGTCGCGGCTGGTAGACCAACCGCAGCTCGCCGCGATCGAGCGCCTTGCGCAGCGCGCCAGACAGCGTGGCACGATGTCGGATGGTGACGTCCATCGCGTCGTCATAGCGCATAAAAGTGCGGCGACCGGCGGCTTTGGCCTGATACATCGCAGTGTCGGCGTGCTTGAGCAGCATGGTCGGCACCTGGCCGTGATCGGGATACAGGCTGATGCCGATCGACGGGGTGACCGAGAGCTCCTGACGCGCGTCCATCAGCAGCGGTTCCTCGAACGAGGCGATGATTTCGCGCGCGATGCGGTCGGCGTCTTCGGGGCTATCGAGATTTTCGAGGATCGCCGTGAACTCGTCGCCGCCCAGTCGCGCGACGGTGTTGTGCTGGCCGACGGTCTGCTGCAGGCGCACGGCAGCCGCGCGCAGGATGCGATCGCCGACCTCGTGGCCGAGCGAGTCGTTGATGTCCTTGAAACGGTCGAGATCGAGAAATAGCACTGCGATGCGATTGTTTTCGCGGCGCGCACGCACGATCGCACGCGACAGCCGCTCCGACATCAGCGTGCGATTGGGCAGGTTGGTCAGGGCGTCGAAATTGGCCAGGTAGCGCAACTCCTGCTCGGCGCGCTTTTGCTGGGTGATGTCGCTGAGCACGGCGACGTAGAACTGCTGCTCGCTGTCGATATCGAACACCGCGTTGGCCTCGATCGAGCACAGGAACTCCTCGCCGTCGCTGCGCCGCTGCCACATCTCACCGGAAAACCGGCCCTGCCGCGCGAGCAACGCGCGCACGTGCGCGTAGAACGCCGGGTCGTGCTGGGAGCTGTCGAGCAGCGCGGCACTGCGACCGACCACATCGGCCTGTTGATAGCCGGTGATGCGGGTGAAGGCGGGGTTGATCGACGCAAACAGGAACTCGCGATCGAGCACCGTCACCGCCTCGTTCATGCTGCGCAGCACTTCGGTGGCGATCTGGCGTTCGCGCTCCACGCTGCGTTCGTGGCTGATGTTGAGCGCGGTGCCGGCCAGCCGCACGACGCGCCCGTCGGCGTCGCGTTCGACCACGCGGCCGCGCACGCGCGTCCAGACGAAATCACTGTCGATGTTCATCGCCCGGTGCTCGGACTGGTAGACATCCATCATGCTGCCGTCGAGCACGGCCTGCAGGCGCTCCCGCACCATCGGCAGATCGTCGGGATGCACGACACGCTCGAGCTCGAGGACGCTCTCCAGCATCGCGTCGGCGGGCTGGGGTGCGTTGTCCTCGGCGAACAGGCGATTGACCTTGCCGGTGAGGACGTCATAGCTCCAGTAATGCTCGCCGGTTGCCCACAGCGCGAGCTTGAAGCGCTCCTCGCGCTGCATCAGCTGTTCGACGTGCCGGCGCTCGCTGCGCCGTCGTCGCGCATGCATGAACAGCAACAGCAGCAGCACGATCAGCGCGACGGCACGCAGCAGCAGCGCTTCGGCGGAGAGATCGGTCAAAGCAAAGCCCTCCCATCGAGTCGGCGCAGCCGCAGTGTAGGCGCGCATCGGTGCCGACAACAAGCGCGCCGCGGATGCGCTACCGGGTTTGCGCACGGAATGCGTTGATACACTGAACGCCCGTTATCGAATGGATGCGACGTGTCCCGGTCCCTGCCTGTCCTGTCCGATGTCGAGAGCGACTGCCGCCGGCTGCTGCTTGCCATTTCCGCCAGCGAGCTGCACGGCTCGGCCTGCGGCTGGCTGGCCGGCGGCGGTGCGGTGACAGCGCAGTGGTTGAGCCAGGTGCTGGTCGACGACGACCTGCCGGCGGCTGAAAAAGACGGCGCGCTCGACCGCTTGTGGCAGGTCAGCGTCACGCAGATCCAGGACCGCGGCTTCGGCTTTGCACTGCTGCTGCCCAGCGACGATGCCGGGCTGGCCGAGCGCAGCGGCGCGCTGTTCGACTGGTGCCGCGGTTTTCTCGGGGCATTCGGCTTGGCCGCGGGCGCCAAGCCGCCGTTGTCCGACGAAGGCCGCGAGGCGCTCGCGGATCTCGCGCGGCTGGCCGCGGCGCGGCCGCAGGACGGCGGCGACGAAGAGGACGAGGCGGCGCTGTCGGAGATCGAGGAGTTTGTGCGCGTGGCCGTGCTGCTGCTGCACGGCGACTGCGCGATGGGCCCCGACCACCGCGGCCGCCTGAACTGACATGGCCACAGGCAGCATGGCCAAACGCTACGCGCGACGTCGCCGGCAACTGATGCGGCTGGCTGGCGACGACGCCATCCTGGTGCTGCCCGCTGCGCCAGCGCGCGTGCGCAGCCGCGATACCCACTATCCGTACCGGCAGGATTCCGACCTCTGGTATCTGACCGGCTTCAGCGAACCCGACGCGGTGCTGGTGCTGGTGCCAGGCCGCAAGCACGGCGAGTCGCTGCTGTTCTGCCGCGAACGCGATCCCGAGCGCGAAGGCTGGGATGGTCCGCGCGCCGGCCCCGAGGGTGCGGTCGATGCGCACGGCCTAGACGACGCGTATCCGATCGACGATCTCGATGAGATCCTGCCGGGTCTGCTCGAAGGCCGCTCGCGCGTCTACTACCACTTCGGTCGCGACACCGACTTCGACCTCACCCTGATCGGCTGGCTCAACCGCGTGCGCGCGCAGGTACGCATGGGCGCGCAGCCGCCGCATGAGTTTCTCGAACTCGGCCATCTGCTCGACGAGATGCGCCTGTTCAAGGACGCCGACGAGCTCAGGCTGATGCAGCGCGCCGCCGACATCAGCGTCGCCGCGCACCAGGCCGCGATGCGTGCCGCGCGGCCGGGCATGCGCGAGTACGCGCTGCAGGCCGAGCTTGAGCGCGTGTTCCGCGCCAGTGATGCCTACCCGGCCTACGGCAGCATCGTCGGCGCCGGGGCCAACGGTTGCGTGCTGCACTACGTCGCCAATTCGGGCCTGGCCAAGGACGGCGACCTGGTGCTGATCGACGCCGGTGCCGAATACCGTGGCTATGCGGCCGACATCACCCGCACGTTTCCGATCAACGGCCGTTTCAGCAAACCGCAGCGCGCGCTGCACGATCTGGTCGGCGCGGCGCAGGTTGCCGCGCTCGAGCACGCCCGCCCCGGCGCGCCCTACGAAGCCGGCCATATCGCGGCGGTCGAAACTCTCACCGACGGCTTGCTGTCGCTCGGCCTGCTCAAGGGCAAGCTGCGCAAGAACCTCACCGAGGGCAGCTACAAGCGCTACTACCGACACAAGACCGGCCACTGGCTCGGCCTCGACGTGCACGACGTCGGCGACTACCGCATCGACGGCGAATCGCGCCAGCTTGAGCCCGGCATGGTGTTCACCGTCGAACCCGGCCTGTACGTGTCGCCCGACGACACGTCAGTCGCCGAACAGTGGCGCGGCATCGGCATCCGTACCGAGGACGATGTGGCGATCACCAAAACCGGACACACGGTGCTCACCGACGCGCTGGCGCGCAGTGCCGACGAGGTTGAGGGGTTGATGGCCGAGCGCTGACCTCACTGGCGCCACGGTTGCGGCCGAAGGCGGCGTTTCGGTCAACCGCAGCTGAATCTCCGCCGGGTGCGGATCGGTCGAACACACCACTCCGGGGCGGACAGCTGATGTCCGTCGCGGGTCGAAACCGCTCTCCCGACGACTTCAAGCCACTTCCGCAAACCCCTCGCGGGTCAGGTTGATCGGCTCGCCGTCGGTGCAGACCACGTCGTCCTCGATGCGGATGCCGCCGTAGGGTTTGAACGCGTCGACGCGGGCCCAGTCGACGCTGTCGGCGAGGCCTTTGTGCTTGAGCGCATCGAGCAGCATGTCGATGAAGTAGATGCCGGGCTCGATGGTCACCACCATGCCGGGCTGCAGCGTGCGGGTCAGGCGCAGGTAGGGGTGGCCGTCGGGCTTGGCGATCGTGCCGCCGCGGTCGTTCTCGGCAAAGCCGGCGACGTCGTGTACTTGCAGGCCGAGGCCGTGACCGAGGCCGTGCGGGAAAAACGCTGCGCTGACGCCGGTGTCCAATGCGGTCTGCGCCGACACCTTGAGCACGCCGGCGTCGTTCAGGATGCCGGCGAGCGCGAGATGCGCATCGAGATGCAACTGCCGGTAGTCGGTACCTTTGCGTACCTGCGCGCACATCGCCTGCTGCGCGGCGTCGACGGCGTCGATCAGCTGCTGGAACTCATCGCCGGTGTCGGCGGCATAGGTGCGGGTGATGTCGCTGGCGTAGCCGGCGTGGCTGCCGCCGGCGTCGATCAGCAAGCTGCGCAGCGGCTGCGGCGGCAGGCGGTCGAGAGTGGTGTAATGCAGCACCGCGCCGTGGCTGTTGAGCGCGACGATGTTGCCGTAGGGCAGCGTGTCGGCGTCCTGTCCGGCGGCCTGGCAATACGCGAGATGGATGCCGAACTCGCTGGCGCCGGCACGGAATGTGCGCTCGGCGGCGCGGTGGCCACGCACGCCACGGGCCGTGGCCGCACGCATCATCGCGATCTCGTAGGGGGTCTTGAACGCGCGGTGGTATTCGAGATAGCGCACCGCAGCGTCGGGGTTGTTGGGTACGAGCGCCTGCTCGGCACCGCTGCCGATCGCGCTCTGCGGCTCGCCGAGGATCGCGCAGCGCGCGCTGTCTTTCGGCAGATGCTGCAGCGCCTCGTCCGCGCTGCGGATGATCTTGATGTCGAAATGCGCGACCCACGCACCGCTCGGCGTGCCGGGCACGACATGCCAGTAGTCGTGCGGCTGCAGATAGATCAGCGTCGGCGTTTTGCCGGGCGTGTAGACCAGCCAGCTGCCGGGATGGCTGGTCAGCGGCAGCCAGGCCTTGAACTGCGGATTGGGCGCGAACGGATAGCTGCGATCGTCGAACACCTGGTAGTGCAGGCTGCCGCTCGGCACGACGAGATGGTCGTGCCCGCTGCGCGCGAGCGCCTCGTCGGCAAGCGCGCACATGCGCTCGAAATGGGTGCGGTACAGGGCCGCGTGGTCGGTGTTGGTCATCGGACGATCCGCTGAGTGGGGAGTGGGGAAGCGGGAGACGGGAGGCGGGAGGCGGGAGACGTGTGCGGCAGATTTCCGGTGCTCGACGGATCTTCGCCGGCTGCCGCTTTCCGCCTCCCGTCTCCGCTCTCCCGGCTACTCATACTGCCCGCCCGGCGATTCGATCCAGCTGCGCAGCCGGGTCATGTGCGGCTCGTCGACGGCGATGAAGCGGAAGCCCGCCCACGCCTGACCCGGGGCGCTGGCGTGGTCGGTCCACAGCAGGTGCACGCCGATCTCGATCGCGGTTTTGTGGCCGCGGCCATCGGGCAGCGCGAAGCGGAACTGGTATAGCGCATCGTCGACCAGCGGCTCGCTGGCCATCAGCAGCATGCCGCTCTCCGACAGGTTGCCGATGCGGCCGACCACGCGCTCGCTCATGGTGTCGGTCACTAGGATCGTGTCGGCGGCCTTGCGGCGGCGGGTGCGGCGAAACTCGCTGATCATGTCGCCTCCGCGAGTGGCGGTTGGTCGTTGCGGCCGGCAAAGCTGCGCAGTGCGCTGACCACCGCCTGCCACGCACGATCGACCAGCCGCGCGCGCTCGGCGGTGACGATCTTGGCCTGTCCAGACGCGAGCATGCGCGCGAGGCTGTCGAGCGACTGCTCGCCGATGCGCTGGCCGCGCTGGTTGACAAACAGCGCGTTGTCGGTGATCGGGCTGAACCACGACAGCCGTCGGCGCACGACGTCGTCCTGCGGATTGGTGGTGAATTCGATCCAGGTACCGAACGGCAGCACGCGCAGCTGTTCGTAGCGGCCTTGCTCGTCGCGCGTGCGCGGCGGCGGCAGCGGCAGCGGCTTGCTGGCGGCGGTGGCGTTCTCGCCGAGCCGCGACCGCGCCTTGAGTTTGACGGTGAGCTCGGTGCGCGATGCGGCATCGTTGTCGTCGTCGCTGTCGGTGCTGGTCAGCCGCTGCGCGATGACCTCGGCTTCGTCGGCGTGATAGCCGACCTGGATCAGCGCAGCCTCGAGATGCGCGCGCAGGCCGGGGACGGTCGGCGTGCCGCCGAGTCCGCAGGCGGCGATGATCTGCCGGGTGATGTCGACCCGCTGCCGCCATTCGCCGGAATGCTCGCCCTGACGCAGCAGCGTGAGCGTCAGCACGTCGGCCCAGGCCTGGTTGAGCAGCGCGCGCACAAATCTCGCCAGCCGCCGGTTGCCGATCAGCGCGGTCAGCGTTTGCGCGGCGCGGCGCTTGGCGACTTCGAGTTTTTCCTTGCCGCGCGCGGCCTCGACGTGGCGGCGCTCGATCATCTCGGCTTTGCGCGCCTGCGCCCGCAGATGCTGTCCGAGGCTGTCGTTGCTGGCTGCAAACACCGCGTCGTCGCCGTTGTAGTGTTCGACGACGTGGGTCACCGCCTGCTGCAGCGGGGCCAGCATCTGTGGATCGAAATCGTCGTCGCCCAGCCATCGTGCCGCCGATTCGGCGACCGCGTTCAACAGCTGCCGTGCCGGATGGCGGCCGCGCACGAAGAACGCGCGGTCCTGCAGCGCCACGCGCAGCAGCGGCACCTGCAGCCGGCGGATCAGCGCGGCGCCGGGTGCGTCGGCGCGGATCTCGCTCTCCAGCTGCCCGTACAGCATGTTAAGCAGTTCGAAGGTGTCGTTGTCCTTCTGCGACAGCGCTGCGCCGCCGCCGCGTTGCTGGCGGGTTTGCACGAGCAGCGCCTGCCTGATGCCGTGCAGGCCGCGCGCCGCGCCGGTGGTCGAGGGCGGCAGCGCTTGCAGCTGACCGAGCGTGGCGAACACGTCCTGGGTGCTGAGCTGGTCGCGCAGCGGGCCGGTTTGCCGGCTCGGACGCAGCTTGCCGAGCAGCTCGCGGCGACCGGCGATCAGCTGCTGCAGTGCGACAAGCGACGCGCCCTCGTCGGCCGCGGAACCGCTGTCGATCTCGCCCATCCAAGCGGCGTGCGGCCGCTGCGGGTCGGTGCGTGGC
>JBOHYD010000230.1:0-6765 GCA_050737635.1 Luteimonas sp.
GCGCTGGATATCGATCGTCCGGTGATCGCGTTTGAACTTGATCTTGCCGCGCTGCGCGATCGCGCAGCGCCGCGCGCACGCGGGCTGTCGCGGTTCCCGTCGGTCAGACGGGACCTCGCGTTCGTCGTTCCGGAAACGCTGTCGTGGGCGGAAATCGAGGCCACCGTCCGCACGGCGGCGGGAGCGCTGCTGACCGATCTGCAGCTGTTTGATCGCTATGCCGGCAAAGGCGTCGAATCGGGTTTCAAGAGTCTCGCCATGGGCTTGATTCTGCAGGAGGATTCACGCACGCTGACCGAACGCGATGTGGATGTCGCGGTGGCCGCTGTGTCGGCCGCACTGGCGGCCGCCCATGGGGCACGGATCAGGGGATGAGGGGCACGACGTGGCGTTGACCAAGGCGGAAATGGCCGAACGACTGTACGAGGAAGTCGGTCTCAACAAGCGCGAAGCGAAGGAGTTCGTCGACGCGTTTTTCGACGTGCTGCGCGAAGCGTTGCAGCACGGCCGCCAGGTCAAGCTGTCGGGTTTCGGCAATTTCGACCTGCGCCGCAAAAACCAGCGCCCGGGCCGCAACCCGAAGACCGGCGAGGAGATCCCAATCTCCGCACGGACCGTGGTCACGTTCCGTCCCGGCCAGAAACTCAAGGAACGTGTCGAAACCTACGCAGGAAGCGAACATGCTTGATCCCGGCAGCAATCGAGAACTTCCGCCGATCCCGGCGAAGCGCTACTTCACCATCGGCGAGGTCAGCGAGTTGTGCGATGTCAAGCCGCATGTGCTGCGCTACTGGGAAACCGAATTCCCGAGCCTCAGCCCAGCCAAGCGCCGCGGCAACCGGCGCTACTACCAGCGCCACGACGTGCTGATGGTCCGGCAGATCCGCGGCCTGCTCTACGAACAGGGCTACACCATCGGCGGCGCGCGGCTGCGCCTGGAGGGCGAGGGCGCCAAGCAGGAATCCGCGCTGAGTCACCAGATCGTCCGCCAGGTGCGCATGGAGCTTGAGGAAATGCTGCTGCTGCTCAAGCGTTGAGGGATCGATGGGCACGGCCGGTGCCCGTCGCGATCGCAGCAAGCCATTCGCGTCCGACAAACTGGCTATAATGGCGACCGATGTCGGGGCGTAGCGCAGCCTGGTAGCGCATCTGCCTGGGGGGCAGAGGGTCGTCGGTTCAAATCCGGCCGCCCCGACCAATCGAATTCGCAAGTTCCCAACGCCGCAAACTCCGCGAGCGGCTGTGTCCGCTGCACTGGCCGCCAACGCTGATCAAACGCCAGCTGTGATATTTCGGATGTCCAGCAACAACATCCACAAGGACACTCATGCGACTGCGTTTGCTGTGCCTGTTGCTGACGTGCATCGCGACGGCGACACATGCCCAAGGCGGATCGCCGCCGGCTCCCCAACCCAACGCGGCGCCGTCGCCGGCAAGCGACGTCGTCGATCTCGACACCGTCGTCGTCAGCGGTCTGCAGCCGGGACCCGGCATGTGGAAGGTGTCGAAGGGCGACCACGTCCTGTACATCCTCGGCACGCTGTCGCCATTGCCCAGGCGCATGGAATGGCTGTCGAAGGACGTCGAGGCGACCATCGCGCAGGCGCAGGCGGTGATCGAGCCGCCGTCGGTCGAGCTCGATTCCGACATCGGCCTCTTCGGCAAGCTGACGTTGCTGCCATCGCTGCTCAAGGCGCGCAAGAATCCCGACGGCCGCACCCTGCAGCAATCGGTGTCGCCGCAACTGTATGCGCGCTGGCAGGTGCTGAAGGCGCGCTACATCGGCAGCGACGCCGGCATTGAGAGCTGGCGGCCGATCTTTGCCGCGCAGGAACTGTACGAGTCGGCGATGAAGCGCTCCGGCCTGAGCCAGAAAAACATCGTCGAGGGGGTCGTCGAGCGCGCCGCCAAAAAACACCGCGTGCCGCGCCTGTCGACCGAAACGACCTTCAAGGTCAGCAATCCGAAGACAGTGATCCGCGAGTTCAATACCACCACGCTTGCCGATGCCGATTGTTTTGCAAAGACGATGACCCGAATCGAAGCCGACCTCGGCACGATGCAGGTGCACGCCAATGCCTGGGCGGTCGGCGATATCGCCGCGCTGCGCGACCTGCCGCTGGAGAATCAGTACGCCGCCTGCACCCAGGCCATCACCGACAGCGCGCTCGCGCAGAAACTGGGCCTGGGCAATGTCCGCGCGCGCATCGCCGGGACGTGGATGGCGGCGGCGGAAAAATCATTGGCCGACAACCGCGTCAGCTTCGCGACGATGTCGATCCCGCTGCTGCTGCGCGACGACGGCTTCATCGCGCGGCTGCGGGCGAAGGGCTACGCGATCGAGGAGCCGCAGTGAGAGTTTGAAGGGTCGGCATAGGGACGCAAAAGCTGCAAAGAAACGCACATCGCTGGTTGCGGTATGTGTGTTCTCTGTTCTCCGCTTTCTTTTGCGGCTTTTGCGTCCCTTTGCCGACCCGTTGTGACGCCGTGCTCAGCCGGCCGCGGTCAGCGGCGCTTGCGTGGGGCGGGCGAGGTCCGGCCAGCGTGTCAGCAGCGCGGCGCGGATGCCGGCGGCGTCGAGCCCGGCCTCGGCCAGCAGATCCTCGCGGCTGGCGTGGTGCTGGAAGGCATCGGGTAGGCCGAGGTGCTGGATCGGCAGGGTGATCTGCGCGGCGTTGAGCAGTTCGGCGACGCCCGAGCCAGCGCCGCCCATCACCACGTTGTCCTCGAGCGTGACCAAGGCCGCGTGCGAGGCGGCGAGTTCGAGCAGCAGCGCGCGGTCGAGCGGCTTGACGAAGCGCATGTTGACGACGGTGAGATCGAATTCCGCGCCGATCTGCTCGGCGGCCGGCAGCAGCGCGCCGAACGCCAGCAGCGCAATGCGCGAACCGCGGCGACGCAGCTCGGCCTTGCCGATCGGCAGCACATCGAGCGACGGCTGCACCGCGACGCCGGGGCCGCTGCCGCGCGGATAGCGCACGGCCGCCGGGCCGTCGTGGCGGAAACCGGTGCTCAGCATTTGCCGGCATTCGTTTTCATTTGCCGGCGCCATCACCAGCATATTGGGCACGCAGCGCAGGAACGACAGATCGAGGTTGCCGGCGTGGGTCGCGCCGTCGGGGCCGACCACGCCGCCGCGATCGATCGCAAACAGCACGTCGAGCTTCTGGATCGCGACGTCGTGCACCAGTTGGTCGTAGCCGCGCTGCAAAAACGTCGAATAGATCGCCACCACCGGCTTGGCGCCTTCGCAGGCCATGCCGGCGGCGAGGGTGATCGCATGCTGCTCGGCGATCGCGACGTCGAAGTAGCGCTGCGGATACTCGCGGCTGTAGCGGACCAGTCCGGAGCCTTCGCGCATCGCCGGGGTGATCGCGAGCAGCGACGGATCCGCGGCGGCCATGTCGCACAGCCAGTCGCCGAACACGTCGGTGTAGGTCGGCTTCTTCGCGCCGGGCTTGCTTTCCAGGCCTTTCGACGGGTCGAACGGCGACACCGCGTGGTAGCCGATCTGGTCGTCCTCGGCGAGCTCGTAGCCCTTGCCCTTGGTGGTGATGACGTGCAGCAGCTGTGGGCCCTTGAGCTTTTTCAGCGTCTTCAGCGCACCGATCAGGGCACGTACGTCGTGGCCGTCGATCGGTCCGGTGTAATGGAAGCCCATCTCCTCGAACAGCGTCGACGGCACGAACATGCCTTTCCAGTGTTCTTCCCAGCGGCGCATGAAACGCGCGGTGGGATTGCGGCGCTTGTCGCCGAGCAGTTTTTTGCCGCCTTCGCGGATCGCGTTGAGGGTGCGGCTGGCGGTCAGCCGGCCGAGCATCTTGGTGACGCCGCCGACGGCTTCGGAGATCGACATGCGGTTGTCGTTGAGCACCACCAGCAAGTTGGGCTCCGGGTCCATGCCGCCGGCGTGGTTGAGCGCCTCCCAGGCCATGCCGGCGGTCATCGCGCCATCGCCGATTACCGCAACCACCTTTCTGGGTTCCGCGCGACGGTCATTGCCGGCGTAGGCATCGGCGATCGCCATGCCGAGCGCAGCGGAGATCGAGGTTGACGAATGGCCGACGCCGAAGGTGTCGAATGCGGACTCCTCGCGTTTGGGAAACGGCGCGACGCCATCTTTCTGTTTGACGGTGTGGATCGCGTCGCGGCGGCCGGTGAGGATCTTGTGCGGGTAGGTCTGGTGGCCGACGTCCCAGACGATGCGGTCGTTGGGGGTGTCGTAGAGCGCGTGCAGCGCGACGGTGAGCTCGATCACGCCGAGTCCGGCACCGAAGTGGCCGCCGCTGCGGCCGACCGATTCGATCAGGTAGGCGCGCAGTTCGTTGGCGATGGCGGGCAGCTCGGCCTCGTCGAAACCGCGCAGGTCCGCGGGGCTGTCGATGCGCGAGAGTCGCGGATAGCGCGTGGGGTTGATCATGCCGCGCATTTTCGCCCCGGCGTCGCTGACGGGCAAGAAAAGCCGGCGCGGACGTTCACGCGGCCGTGTGACGGGCGCGTGGCGGGGCGGTGTGGCGACGGCGATCGCGGCGATCAGCGTCCGCGCAGGCGTCCGAGCAGGCCGGTCGGCTTGGGTGGCTCGGTGGCGCCGGGCGGCGTGTCGACGACGCGCTCGGCAAATCCGCTGGCGAGGCTGGCGTTGACATAGCCCACGACCTCGTCGACCGGCATGGCGCTGGCTTCGGCGATCTCGGCCAGCGTGGCCGGGCCCTTCATCATCGCGGTCGCGATGCGGAAGTGCTTCGGGTATTCGCGCTCGGTCTGCGGCCACTTATTGAGCCGGAACTGCGTCTGCGCAGCGATTTCGGCGAGCAGGGCGTCGTGGCCGCCAGCCAGCGCACCTAACCACTGCAGACGCCGCAGCGGCTGCGCCGCACCGGCGGCGGCGCTGTCGTGTGCCCAGGTCGCGTCGTCGAGCGTGTCGAAATCCGTGTCCACGACCACGCCGTCGAAATACGCCGCGAAGGGTTTCAGCGTCGATGGGCCGTGATAGCTGCGCGCGGCCGGGTCGATCAGCAGGGTCGGGCCGGTCTGGCGGCGGTAGCGTACGCGCCGCGTCAGCGCGCCGGGCGCGAGCCAGTCGGACAGCGCGCGCGCGTGCGGCGGCGCGCTGGCGTCGGCGGCCGGTGCCGGTTCGGGGGGCGCGCTGGCTTGGACGTCGATCGATAGCGGGATTTTCTCGGGCGGCTGATCCGGCGGCGCAGATGTCGGCACGAAGCCGGCCGGAGCCATGCTTGGCAGCGCGGCGGCCTCCGGTTGCGCGCGCGCGCGCGTCGGCGCGCTGGCGTCGACAGGCGGCTGCAGCGATGGCGCTGTGCGCGTGATCGGCGGCGCGACGGCGATCGACGCTGCTGCCGCCACCTCGGCGATCACGACGCCGTGATCGGTCGCAACCGTGCGCAGCAGGGTTGCGAAGGCGTCACTGTCGAAGGGCCGGCCGAGACGGAAATCGGTCTGCGCGCGCGGCGCGGTGGTCAACCCGATCACGCGCTTGCCGGCGGCGTGCAGGCGCAGCCAGCTCATCGGCCCGTACATGCTGTCCATATCGACCATGACGTGGCCGGCTTCGGTTTCGGGCACGAGCTTCCAGCGACCGCCGAGCCGGACGTTGGCATCGATGAAGGCCGCCTTGAGTGCGGCTTCGGTGGCTGGATCCATCCCAGTCAGACCAATGGTCAAAGACATCGTTGTCGTCCACTGTTCAGCAAGCACGAGTGTTGCCAACGCCGCCGCGCCCGTCAACGCGCGCAGTGCGACAGCTGGCAGCACGTCACATCAGACGCTGCGCGTCTGCGGCATCGCGCCGCGCATCAACGCGTGCCGCACCTGTTTATCCACACCTGCGTCGTTGCAACGTGATCGCGTGGCTACTGCCGTCGTCGCTTGGGCAGATGGCTGCGCAGGAACGCCATCTGGTCGGCCAGAATGTTTCTGTTCGACAGGATCAGGTGTTCGACCCAGCTCGGCCGGTACGGCACCGCGAGCAATGGCATCGACGCCTGCTGCGGCGTGCGGCCGCCCTTGCGCGAATTGCAGCTGAAGCACGCCGATACGACGTTCTCCCAATGATCGCGGCCGCCTTGCGAAATCGGTTTGACGTGGTCGCGGGTCAGCAACTGCCGGCTGAAGTCGCGGCCGCAGTACAAGCACAGATGCTGGTCGCGCGCGAACAGGGCGACGTTGGTCAGCGCCGGCGTCGGGTCGAGCGCATGTGCACGCGCGTGGCCGCGCGCGGCGATGATCGGATGCAGTTGCATGCGGCTGCGCTCGCCGGTCATCCGCGAGGTGCCGCCGTGGACGGTCAGGCAGGGGTCGCCGAGTGTCCACGCCACCGCGCCGCGCGCGTACAGGCAGGTCGCGTCCTGCCAACTCATCCAGTCGAGCACGCGGCCGTAGGCGTCGAGCGACAGCAGGCGCACGGCGTCGAGGCGGGCGGGGAGGGAGTTGCACAGCGTCGACGCTGGCGGGTCGTACGCCGGGTCCGCGAGGTACCCGCTACGAATCAGTCGAAGCTTCGTGCTATCGGACTCCATGACGCACCCGAGCTTACACCGCTTTGTTGACTTTTTGTGCAGCGCCACCGGCGCTGCCGGATGCTGGCCGCGATACCCATCGCGGCCAGCATGCGAGCCGCGATCAGGCACCGAAGCGCTCGGATTCCATCGCCATCAAAGGCGCTGCGCCGCTGTCGATCGCCGCGGCATGCGCCAGCGTGCGCGGCAGCAGACGCGCGAAGTAGAAGCGCGCGGTCTCGCGCTTGGCGTC
>JBOHYD010000231.1:0-3034 GCA_050737635.1 Luteimonas sp.
ATATGGACTACATCGGCGTGCTGGGTTTCGACGCCAAGGGCAAGCCGGTCGCCGAGCAGCGTTTTCTCGGGACGTATACGTCGAGCGCCTACAGCCGCCGGCCATGGGACATCCCGCTGGTGCGCGAGCGTTACGCATACGTGATGCGCGAGTCCGGTCTCGACCCGGCCAGCCATAGCGGCAAGGCGCTCAAGCACATCCTCGAAACGCTGCCGCGCGATGAATTGTTTCAGTCGAGCGAGGACGAGCTGTTCCGCGTCGCTATCGGCATCCTCGGCCTGCAGGAGCGCGTGCGCAGCAAGTTGTTTCTGCGCAGCGACCGCTACGGGCGCTTCTATTCCGCGCTGGTCTACATCCCGCGCGAGCGCTACAACACCGACGTGCGCCTGCGCATCGAGAGCATGCTCAAGAATGCGCTGCACGCCGACCAGGTCGACACCAGCGTGCAGATGGGCGAATCGCCGCTCGCGCAACTGCATGTGATCGTGCGTTCGCGCGCCGGTGAGCAGGTCAGCGTCGATCAGGCGATGCTCGACGCCGAGCTGTCGCGGATCGTGCGCAACTGGCACGACGCGCTGCGCGACCGTCTGATCGATACCCACGGCGAGCGCGACGGCCTCGCGCTGTCCGCACGCATCGGCCGCGCGCTGCCGACTGCCT
The DNA here is from genome assembly GCA_050737635.1 of Luteimonas sp. Lineage (GTDB taxonomy): Bacteria > Pseudomonadota > Gammaproteobacteria > Xanthomonadales > Xanthomonadaceae > Luteimonas. The sequence goes on from JBOHYD010000231.1 coordinate 661, forward strand.
ACATCCAGGAAGTGACCGCCGACGTCGCCGCCGACGATGTGCGTCATCTCGCGTCGCTGCAGACCGCCGATGATCTCGCACTGAGCCTGCACCGCGCCCACGACGGCCCCGGCGGGCTGCGATTGAAGTTTTACCGCCAGAACGACGACATCCCGCTGTCGGATGCCTTGCCGATGATGGAAAACATGGGCCTGCGGGTGATCGCCGAGCATCCGTACCGGATGGACATCGACGGCGGCGTGGTCTACCTGCAGGATTTCGAGGTCGAATCCGCGCGTGCCACGGCAGCAGGAGCGGCTCCGGCGGCGCTGGACATCGACAGCGTCGGTACGGCGTTCGAGGACGCCCTCGCGCAGGTCTGGCGCGGCAGCGCCGAGAACGACGGCTTCAACCGCCTGATCCTGCGCGCCGGCCTGAGCTGGCGACAGGTAGCGATGCTGCGCGGCTATTGCAAATACCTGATGCAGGTCGGCGTGCCGTTCTCGCAGGCCTATGTCGAGGAAACCTTCGCGCGCTATCCGCTGCTTGCGCGGCTGCTGGTCGAGCTGTTCGAGGCGCGCTTCGACCCGCGCACCGGACACGAGAGCAAGGCCGACGTCGCCAGCGGCGCGGCGAGATTCAGCGCCCAACTCGGCGCGTTGTCGGGCGGCGATGCCGAGGCGATGAAGGCGCTGCAGCCGGTGATCGCCGCACGCCGCCACGGCCGCAACGCCCAGTACGACGCGACCCGCGCAGCGCTGAAGGCATTGCTCGACCGCGTCGCCAGCCTCGACGAGGACCGCATCCTGCGCAGCTTCATGGGCGTCATCGACGCGACGCTGCGCACCGGCTACTACCAGCGCACGGCCGATGGCGGCTATCGCGACTACATCGGCTTCAAACTCGATTCGGCCAAGGTGCCGGACCTGCCGAAGCCGCGCCCGTACCGCGAGATCTTCGTCTACGGCCCGCGCGTGGAAGGCGTGCACCTGCGCTTCGGGCCGGTCGCGCGCGGCGGCCTGCGCTGGTCGGACCGCCGCGAGGATTTCCGCACCGAGGTGCTGGGCCTGGTCAAGGCGCAGATGGTCAAGAACACCGTGATCGTGCCGGTCGGCTCGAAGGGCGGATTCTTCGTTAAAAAGTCGCCGGACAACGGTGACCGCGACGCGGTGCTCGCCGAGGGCATCGCCTGCTACAAGCAATTCATCAACGGCCTGCTCGACATCACCGACAACCTCGTCGACGGCACCGTCGTGCCACCGAAGGACGTGGTGCGTCACGACAACGACGATCCGTATTTGGTGGTCGCCGCCGACAAAGGCACCGCGACCTTCTCCGACATCGCCAACGGCATCGCCCGCGAGCACGGCTACTGGCTCGACGACGCCTTCGCGTCCGGCGGCTCGGTCGGCTACGACCACAAGGGCATGGGCATCACCGCCAAGGGCGCCTGGGAGTCGGTCAAGCGCCACTTCCGCTCGATGGGCCGCGATTCGCAGGCCGAGGACTTCACCTGCGTCGGCATCGGCGACATGTCCGGCGACGTGTTCGGCAACGGCATGCTGCTGTCCAAGCACATCCGCCTGCTGGCGGCGTTCGACCACCGCCACATCGTGCTCGACCCCAACGCCGACGCGGCGCTGTCGCACAAGGAACGCGCGCGGATGTTCACGCTGCCGCGCTCGAGCTGGGCCGATTACGATGCGAGCAAGCTCGGCCGCGGCGGCGGCATCTATCCGCGCAGCGCCAAGTCGATCCCGGTCTCGGCCGAGGTGCGCTCAGCGCTCGGCATCGACGGCAATGTCTCGGCGATGAGCCCCAACGAACTGATGTCGGCGATCCTCAAGGCACCGGTCGACCTGCTGTGGAACGGCGGCATCGGCAGCTATGTCAAATCGAGTAATGAAGCCCATGCCGATGTCGGCGACCGCGCCAACAACGCGCTGCGCGTCGACGGCCGCGACCTGCGCTGCAAGGTGGTCGGCGAGGGCGGCAACCTCGGGCTCACCCAGCGCGGCCGCATCGAGGCGGCGTTTGCCGGCGTGCTGCTCAACACCGACTTCATCGACAACTCCGCCGGCGTCAACTCCTCCGACCAGGAGGTCAACATCAAGATCGCCTTCCGGCCGGCGCTGGCGAGCGGCAAGCTCGACATCGCCAGGCGCAACGACATTTTGGTCGGCATGACGGACGAGGTGGCGGAAGCCTGTCTCGAGAACAACTACGAGCAGAGTCTGGCACTGAGCCTTGGCGAGAGCCGGGGCCTGGCCGATATCGGCTTTCAGCAGCGGCTCATCCGAGACCTGGAGCACGAAGGCTTCCTGGACCGCGGCCTGGAGTCATTGCCGACCGACGCCCAGATCGCCGACCGCATCAAGGCCGGAGAGCCATTGAC
>JBOHYD010000232.1:0-5602 GCA_050737635.1 Luteimonas sp.
CGGCCTTCTTTAGGATGTCTCGCTCTTCAGTGACACGGCGCAGCTCGGACTTCACGCGGCGCAGTTCGACCTGTTGATCGCCCTCGGATTGGCGCGTTGCCGTCGGCTTGATGTGCTGCTTTCGCCAAGCAGACAGGCTGTGGATCGATAGCCCCAGCCGACCCGCCACGTCCGCTACCGAGTGACCACGATCGGTCACCTGCTTCACCGCTTCAACCTTGAACGCTTCCGTGTATCGCTTGCTGCTCATGGACACTCCCACTGTTGCCGATAATTATGGCTGGAAGGTGTCTACGAAAGCCGGGGCGGTTCAGTCTGGACTTGGGTGGACTGGTTCAACCACAAGCGACTGCTGGGACCGATCGGGAACATTCCGCCAGGGGAGGCCGAGGCGGCCTACTATCGGCAACAGGTTGCGCTGCCGACAGCGGCGTGACTCACACCAATGAGCCTCCGGGATTTCCGGTTCAGTTCAATTTGCGAACCATGGCTCCAACTCCATCAATGGAATGGAGCGATAGCGTAACCTCAATTGTCAACAGGCCTGGCGGCTCCAGTGGTGGCTGGTGATGTCAGTTTCATGATCGGCAATCTCCTCGTCCGCCAGCAGCTGCCGCAGCTGCGCTGCCGATGCGCGCCGCATCGGCTTTTCATCGACGCCCGACAGCGGTGCCTGGCGCAGTGCGTCGGCCGGCAGCACGGTCAGGTCGAACGTTGTCTCGTCGGCGCTGAACAGCCATACCGGCGCGTCGATCTCACGTGTGCGGTCGAGCCGCAGGTGGCGGCTGCGGTCTTCGGCAGGAATGCCATGGTCCTCCAAAAACCGCGCGACCGCGTCGGCATCGTCGGTGTACAGCTGCAGCGCGACGGCCGAATTGGCGTCGGCGGTGCCGTCGAGCACCGTGCCGACCAGTCGGGCGTCGAAGGTTGCGAAGAAGTCGAGTGCGCGCAGCGCGGCTTGGCGACGCCGTTTGAGGTCGCCCCGCTGCGCGTCGCTGGCGAATAGACGCTGGTACTCGCGCAATGCGTCCTCGATTTCGCGGTTGCGCGGCAGCGAGGCGTCATCAAAGATGCCGAGCCGGTCGGCGGCTTTGAGCTTGGCCTGGTGAAAGTCGCGCATGCCGCCTTCGGCCATCAGCCTGGCGGCCTCGTGGGCGAGGCGATGGCGGCGCTCGCGGGTACGGGTTTCGGCGTGCTGGCTGGCGCGGTGCATGGCAATCTCCCATCCAAGGCCTGCGGGCACTGTACAACGCTGCGCGCGATGGTAGGAGCGCGCGCAAGGCTATGGCGCGATCAAAAGATGTCGAACGCTTGCTCGCTCGGAATCTCTTGGTCGGTGTCGTTGCTGTAGCTCTCCATGCGCTCGAGGTCCTCGGCCTTGACCTGCTCGACGATGCCGCCGCGGCCGCCAGCCAGCAGCGTGCCGTTGGCGGCGACCGAGACCTCGACCATGCCCTCGGGCGGGTCGTTGCTGGCGATCGGCACGTCCTTGAGCGCGACGCGCATGTACTCGATCCAGATCGGCAGCGCGGCGCGGCCGCCGTACTCGCGGTAGCCGAGCGAGCGGAAGTCGTCGCGGCCGACCCACACGGTGGTCACGATGTTGCCGCCGAATCCTGAGAACCACGCGTCGCGGTAGTCGTTGGTCGAGCCGGTCTTGCCGCCGACGTCCTCGCGGTCGAGGACCTTGGCCGCGGCGCCGGTGCCGCGCTGCACCACGTCGCGCATCATCGACACCAGCTGGTAGGCGACGCGCTCGTCGATCGCGCGCGGGGCCAGCACGGTGTCGGCGGAGATCACCGGCGCTGTGGGAGCCTGCGGTTTTGCGGCTGCGGTCGCGGTCACGTCGGTCGTCGCGGGCGGTTTGGCGCCGCCGCCCGGGCCAAGATCGAAACCGTCGACCACGCTCGACATGCTGCGCTCGGCCTGCGTGCGCTGGCCGCAGCTGCGGCAGGCGGTCGGCGGTTTTTCCTTGAAGACCGCCGCGCCGTTGCGGTCCTTGACCTCGTCGATGAAGAACGGCGTGATCTGGAAGCCGCCGTTGGCGAACACCGTGTAGCCGCGCGCGATGTCGATCATCGGCAGCGACGCGGTGCCGAGCGCCATCGACAGGTTCGGCGGGATCAGCGCCTCGTCGATGCCGAAATGGCTAATGTAGCGACGCGCGTAGTCGACGCCGATCGCATCGAGCAGGCGTACCGACACCAGATTGCGCGATTGCACCAGCGCCTCGCGCAGGCGCATCGGCCCGACGAAGTTGCCGCTGTCGTTCTGCGGCCGCCATTCCTTGCCGCGGCGCATTTTGAACACCACCGGCGCGTCGAGCACGATCGAGGCCGGGTTGTAGCCGCGCTCGAACGCCGCGGCATACACAAACGGCTTGAAGCTCGAGCCGGGCTGGCGGCGCGACTGGGTTGCGCGGTTGAACTTGCTGCCGGCAAAGCTCAATCCGCCGACCAGCGCTTTCAGCGCGCCGGTTTCCGGGTCGAGCGAGACCAGGGTGGATTGCGCGCGCGGCAGCTGGTCGAGGCGGTAGCTGATCGCCGCCGGCGCGCTTGGTGCCGCCACGCCGGCATCGGCTGCGCTGGCCGGCGGCTTCGCAACGCTGTCGATCCTGCGCACGCGGACCAGGTCGCCGCGCACGACCAGCGCGCCCGGCGTCTTGCCGGTCCATTGGCTGGATGCCGCATCGAGCGTCAGCGTGCTGCCGTCGGCGAGCACCACGTCGGCGTTGCCGCCGCCGCTGCGCAGCACCACCGCCGGCAGCAGTCCGGCCTGCGCCGGGATCGCCTTGATCCGCGCACTCGCGGCCGTGGCGTCCTCGGCGGCGGCGAGGTCGAAATGCTGCTCGACCTTGTTCCAGCCGTGGCGGTGGTCGTAGATCTCCAGGCCGTCGCGCACGGCCTTCTCGGCGGCCGCTTGCAGCGTCGGATCGATCGTCGTGGTGACGTGGTAGCCCTTGCTCAGCACGTCGCCGCCGTAGCGCGCGACCATCTCCCGGCGCACCATTTCGGCCACGTACGGCGCGTAGACCTCGACCGGACGCTCGTGCGGCGAGGCGTGCATCGCCACTGCCTGGGCCTGCGCGGCCTCGGCGGGGCTGACGAAATCGAGCTCGGCCATGCGCGCGAGCACGTAGTCGTCGCGGCGCTCCTTGGCGCGCTCCGGGTTGCTCAGCGGATTGCCGCTCGACGGGAACTTGGGGATCGCCGCCAGCGAGGCCATCTCGTCGAGATCGAGCTGGTCGAGGGACTTGCCGTAATAGAACTCCGCCGCCGCCGCGATCCCATAGGCGCGGTTGCCGAAGAAGCTCTTGTTGAGGTACAGCTCGAAGATCTCGTCCTTCGACAGTTCGCGCTCCATCTTCATCGCCAACAGCATCTCGGCGAACTTGCGCTTGTAGCTGTACTCGGAACTCAGGAAGAACTGCTTGGCGACCTGCTGGGTGATCGTCGAGCCGCCGGCGACGCGCTCGCGGCCGCGGGTCTTGGCGACCAGCCAGATCGCCCGCGCCACGCCCTTGTAGTCGACGCCGTGGTGCTGATAGAAGCGCGCATCCTCGGTGGCGATGAAGGCCTGCTTCATGCGCAGCGGCACCTTGGCGATCTCGATCGGATAGCGGCGGGTCTCGCCAAACAGCGCCATCAGCCGGCCGTCACGGGCGTAGACGTACATCGGCTCCTGCAACTCGACGCTGCGCAGCGACTGCACGTCGGGCAGTTTCGACGACACCACGTAGTAAAGTGTGCCGCCGGTGACCGCCCCGATCAGGACCACAGCCATCAACGCGAGCAGGGTCCAGCGCAGCAGGCGGCGAAAACGTGACATCGAAGCGGATTCCAGGGTGCCGCAATACGGCCGTCGTGGCCGAGGAGTATAGAGGAGCCTCCCGATCGCCCGATTGGCGCAGGTTATCGCTGCTGGCGATCCGCGATGCGGGGTGCAGCGCTCGGACACGGTCCGGCAACAGGGCGGTTGCCATTGGGTGAAAAGTCCGTTATTTAATGCAAAGGGGCAGGAAGAGGGCGTAAGCGCCCGCGACAAGGGGAGAAATCGTGGGATTTATCACTAAAAGCCAAGCACCGCTGATCGGCATCGACATCAGTTCGACGGCGGTCAAACTGCTGCAGCTGTCGCGCTCGGGCGACCGTTTCCGCGTCGAACATTACGCCGTCGAACCGTTGCCGCCGAACGCGGTGGTCGAAAAGAACATCGTCGAGGTCGAGGCGGTCGGCGAGGCGATCCGCCGCGCGCTGTCGCGATCGGGCAGCAAGGCCAAGTTTGCCGCGGCCGCAGTCGCGGGTTCGGCGGTGATCACCAAGATCATCCCGATGCCGGCCGATCTCGACGACGACGACATGGAGTCGCAGGTCGAGCTCGAGGCGGTCAACTACATCCCGTACCCGATCGAGGAAGTGAACCTCGACTTCGAGGTGCTCGGCGCGATGCCCGGCAATGCCGAGATGGTGCAGGTGCTGCTGGCGGCGTCGCGCTCGGAGAATGTCGAAACGCGCGCGTCGGCGTTGGAGCTCGGCGGGCTGAGCGCACGGGTGATGGACGTCGAGGCCTTCGCGATCGAGAACGCCTACGCGCTGCTCGCCGACACGCTCACTATTCCGCGTGACGGCATCGTCGCGATGGTCGACGTCGGCGCGACGATGACCACGCTCAACATCCTGCGCCACGGCCGCAGCCTGTACAGCCGCGAGCAGGTCTTCGGCGGCAAGCAGCTCACCGACGAGGTGATGCGCCGCTATGGGCTGAGCTACGAGGAAGCCGGCCTCGCCAAACGCCAGGGCGGCCTGCCCGAGAGCTACGAAATCGAGGTGCTGGAGCCGTTCAAGGAGGCGCTGGTCCAGCAAATCAGCCGCCTGCTGCAGTTCTTCTATGCCGGCAGCGAGTTCAACCGCGTCGACCGGGTGCTGCTGGCCGGCGGCTGCGCATCGATCTCCGGCATTGCTGAACTGGTCGAGGAGCAGCTCGGCGTGCAGACCGTGGTCGCCAATCCGCTGGCGCAGATGACCCTCGGCCCGCGGGTGCAGGCGCACGTGCTGGCCCAGGACGCGCCGGCGCTGATGATCGCCTGCGGCCTGGCATTGAGGAGCTTCGACTGATGGCACGCATCAATCTGCTGCCGTGGCGCGCCGAGCGCCGCAAACAGCGCCAGAAAGAGTTCCTGAGCATGCTCGGTCTCGCGGCGCTGATCGGCGTGGGGCTGTGGTTTGTGGTCGATACGTACTACAACAACCAGATCGACGGCCAGAACGAGCGCAACGCCTATCTGCAGGCGCAGATCGCGCTGGTCGACAGCAAGATCAAGGAGATCGAAGAACTAGACAAGGAGAGGGCCCGCCTGCTCGCGCGCAAGGACGTCATCGAGCAGCTGCAGGCCAACCGCTCGCAGATGGTGCATCTGTTCGACTCGCTGGTGCGCACCGTGCCCGACGGCGTGGTGCTGACGTCGCTGAAGCAGGAAGGCGACGCGCTGACGCTCGAAGGCCGCTCGCAGTCCAATGCGCGCGTCAGCACCTATATGCGCAATTTCGAGGGTTCGGGCTGGATGACCAAGCCGGATCTGTCGATCATCGAGGCCAAGGGCGAG
>JBOHYD010000233.1:0-5096 GCA_050737635.1 Luteimonas sp.
AACCTATCGGCTATATACCGCCTGCAGAGGCTGAGGCAAACTACTATCGGCAACTCGCCAGTCACGCCGTCCCAAGGGCTGCATGACTTAAACCAAACAGCCTCCACGAAATCCGGGGCGGTTCAAGACTGTCATAGCCGCTTGAAGCGACCGCTGTGCTAGCGGGCCCAAACGGAGACGGAGCATTGATTCGGAATCCCCTCAGTGTAATTTTATTGGCACCCGTGGCCGTCAAGGACCAGGGAAATCCAGTGAACGCCAGCTGCCTGCACAGCAAAGAAGAACCACCGATGCTGCCGGCAGTGATCGTCGCTCTGCCAGCGCTATCTGTCGCCCCGATCAAGCTCGCCGAACAGGTTTCCGAACTACGGAAAATGGCTACCGCAGTAATGCCGCCAGTAAGAGTGAACGCTGCATTGGTAGGAGCAAGACTTGCGGCATTCGCGGACGAAGCGAAACATAGTCCGAGCATAGCGCCGAGCAGAAGTTTTGATGTACGCATTATCTTAGTGCCTCATTGGGTTGATGGTTTGTGCAACGCGCGGGTCTGTCAAACCAACTGTGTAGTTCAATTTACAGACTCCAACGCGCCGCTGATAGCGAAGGCATTGGCATCATGCCGTCGCTTATAGAAGTCGTCCTTTCTTTCTAAGATGACATCGATTTTTGATTGTCGCAATCGAATACTTTGAAGCGAATAAACCTGACCGACCTGGCCTTACCGGCACAGCAAGCCTCTGGCTTGGCGAACGCTTATCCAAATCCATCGACTCTCATTGCTGCGGCTTATCGGCCCCTGCCAAGCAATGCCATGATAATCAAAGTGTCAGTATAGCCGCAATTTGTATTGAAAACGCAATCAAGCAATAGCAATGTGACTTGTTTAACTATCGAGTGGAACTGCTCTTCACAAGTGCGGCGAACTACATCCCTTTTCGGTGACTTGATTAGCGTCGAAACTCAGCTGCGCCGGAATTACCCCCTCTCCCGCTTGCGGGAGAGGGGGTAGCGTTTGATCTTGCTCCGGGAAGTCAAAAGCGCCCTCATCCGCCCTCCGGACACCTTCTCCCGCAGGCGGGAGAAGGGAAAACAATCGTCAGCTGAGTTTCGACGCTAATCAGGCCCGGCCAAGCCCGTCGCGGCCATGGGCCGCTCCTACCGAGGTGCTGGCGATCCGCTGAACTCGAGATTGTCGATCAGCCGGGTGCCGCCGATGCGCGCGGCGATCAGTGCGACCGCGTCGCCTTCGATGCCGGCGGCGGGCATCTGGTCGCGCAGATCCGGCGCGCGGACGACGGCGTAGTCGAGCTCGAATCCGGACGTTTCCAGCATCGCTCGCGCATCGTGCTCGACCGCCGCATGCGTCGCGCCGTGTTCGGCGGCGGCTTGCATCGCCAGCAGCGTGCGGTAGATCGCCGGTGCCGCTGCGCGCGCGGCCGCCGATAGGTACTGGTTGCGCGAGCTCATTGCCAGCCCGTCGGCCTCGCGCACGATGGGCGCCGGTAGCAGGGCGATCGGGAAAGCGAGATCGCGCACCAAGTAGTCGATCACCGCGAGCTGTTGGTAATCCTTGCGGCCGAACACCGCCACGTCCGGCTGCACCTGGTGGAACAGCCGCGTCACCACCGTGGCAACACCGTCGAAGTGCCCGGGGCGGTGCGCACCGTCGAGCACGTCGGTAATGCCGGGTACGCGCATGCGCACCGCGTTGTCGGGGCCGAACGGATACATCGTTTCGACCGACGGCCGCCACAGCAGATCGCAGCCTGCTGCGTCGAGTCCGGCGGCATCGGCCTCGGGCGTGCGCGGATAGCGCGCGAAGTCCTCGTCGCGGCCAAACTGCGTGGGATTGACAAAACTGCTCGCGACCACGCGATCGCAGCGCGTACGCGCCAATGCAATCAGCGCATAGTGGCCGGCGTGCAGGTTGCCCATCGTCGGCACCAGGCCGATACGCAAGCCGTCGCGTTTCCAGGCGGCGATGCGTGCGCGTAATGCGGACAAGTCATCGCTGATCTGGATCACCCGATCACCCCGCTGTTGGAGGCGCGTTGCATGGCTGCGGGTCGCCTTGCCGGGATCGTTCCATCGCGGCCATGGGCCGCTCCTACGCAGTGCCGCCGATCATGCCAACCGATCATGCGTAGCTGTGCGCGTGGTCGGGAAAGCTGCCGTCGCGCACCGCGGCGACGAAGGCCTGTGTCGCGCCGGCGACGGAGCCGCCCTGGCCGAGAAAATCCTTGACGAACTTCGGCCGCCGATGGCCGGTGTGCAGGCCGAGAAAGTCATGCAGCACCAGCACCTGGCCATCGCAGTGCGGGCCGGCGCCGATGCCGATGGTCGGGATCGCGAGGTCGGCGGTGATCGCCTGCGCGAGCGGCGTTGGTACGCATTCGAGCACCAGCAGCGATGCACCCGCGTCGGCGACCGCGCGGGCGTCGTCGCGCAGGCGCTGCGCGGCAGCCGCATCGCGGCCCTGCACGCGGTAGCCGCCGAAACGCAGCACCGATTGCGGGGTCAATCCAAGATGCGCGCACACCGGAATCTCTCGCTCGACAAGAAAGCGGATCGTCGCGCACTTGTGACCGGCGCCTTCAAGCTTGACCATGCCGGCACCGGCCTGCAGCAGCCGCGCCGCTGCCTCCAGCGCACGCTCGGGCGTGGCATCGGACTGGAACGGCAGGTCGGCGAGCAGCAGCGCGCGCCGCGCGCCGCGCGCGACGCAGGCGGTGTGATACGCGATGTCGTCGACGCTGACCGGCAGCGTCGATGCGTGTCCCTGCACCACCATGCCGAGCGAATCGCCGACCAGGATCAGCTCGACGCCGCTGTCGTCGAATACCCGCGCAAAGCCGGCGTCGTATGCGGTCAGCATCGTCAGCCGGTGGCCGCTGCGCTTGGCCTCGGCGAGCGCCGGCACGGTGAAGGGTTTGCGGTCGTCGGGAGCGTCCATCGGTCATCCAGTCGGCACGATGTGCCGATCGTAGGGGCAGGTTATCGCTTCGATGCCGTCGGTCGCCACGGCGGCGTACGCGGCACGCACGCTGCCGTGGCCCGGCAGCGCCGCATCGGGCGCGATCTCGAACAGCGGCACCAGCGCAAACGCGCGCTCGTGCAGATGCGGATGCGGCACGCGCAGGCCGGGCTCGTCGATCACGGCGTCGCCAAACAGCAACAGGTCGAGATCGAGCGTGCGCGGACCCCAGCGCGACGCCGCATCGCGATCGCGTCCGAAATCGCGTTCGAGACCGAGCAGCGCGTCGAGCAGCGTGCGCGCGGCCAGCGTGGTCTCGAGGCAGGCCACCGCGTTGACAAAATCGGCCTGATCGCGCAAGCCCCACGCCGGCGTCCGGTAGCACTGCGACGCGCGCAGCAGCTGCATCGCGGGCAATCCGTCCAGCGCAGCAATGGCGGCACGCAGCGTGACCACCGGCTCGCCGAGGTTGCCGCCAAGGCCGACGTACGCTCGCGTCGCGGTCATCCGTCGGCGGCTTCGGCCGGACGCCGACGACGACGGCGACGCTTGCGCGGCGCGTCTTCGTTGGTCGCGCCATCGCTGCCTGCGCCGTCGTCATCCCACGCCGAATCCGGATGCAGCGCGATCGCATTGTCGGGATCGAGCTGCGCGTCGCGCCAGAACGCGACATCCTCGGCATGATCGTCGGACGCGGCCTGCCGCAGCATCAGGAAGTCGAATGCGGCACGGAAACACGGATGCGCCAGGGTGCGCACCACGCGCTTGCGCTGGCGCAGGCTCAAGCGAGACTGCATCAGCCAAATGTCCTGCATCGGCAGCGAAAAGCGGCGCGGCAGCGCGATGGTGTTGAGCTGATGCACGGTGACGCGGTCGGCGGCGCGGCGCTGGGCCTCGGCGGCGTGCACGCCCTGCGCCTGCAACGCCATCAGCGCGCGGCAGTACGCCGGCCACAGCAGCAGCGCAAACAAGAATGCCGGCGACACCGGTTCGTCATCCTTGACCCGCGCGTCGGTGCCGCGCAGGCCGGCGATGACCATCCGCCGCAGCGCGCCGCAGCGATTGGCCGCGAGCGCCGAGGCGGTCTCCGGGAATAGCGTCGCGAGCAGAGCGTGACGTTCGAGGCGCGCGAAGCTGGCCTCGGCGTGGCCGGACAGGAACAGCTTCAGGCATTCCTCGAACAATCGCGCCGGTGCCGCCTCGGCCAGCAGCGGCGCCATCCGCGCGATCGGTTCGGCGGTCGCGCCGTCGATCTCAAAACCGAGCTTGGCCGCAAACCGCACCACCCGCAGCATCCGCACCGCATCCTCGCGGTAGCGGGTTTCCGGGTCGCCGATCAGCTTGAGCACGCGGTTGCGGATGTCGTCGAAGCCGCCGACGTAATCGCGTACCGAAAAATCGTCGACCGTGTAATACAACGCATTGGCGGTGAAATCGCGCCGCACCGCGTCGTCTTCGATGCTGCCGTAGACGTTATCGCGCAGCAGGCGGCCGTCGTCGTGGACCTGACGGTCGCCGCTGCCGTCGTCGATGTTGGCGCGGAAGGTGGCGACCTCGATGATCTCGCGGCCGAACACCACATGCGCGAGCCGGAAGCGGCGGCCGATCAGCCGGCAGTTGCGGAACAGGTGCTTGACCTCGTCGGGCGTGGCCGAGGTGGCGATGTCGAAATCCTTGGGATGGCCGCCGACCAGCAGGTCGCGTACCGCGCCGCCGACCAGATACGCGTCGTGACCGCCCTCGCGCAGCCGGTACAGCACGCGCAGGGCATTCGGGCTGATGTCCTTGCGCGAGATGGTGTGCAGGTCGCGCGGGATCACGCGCAGGGCGGTCGAAATCGTGTGGTCGGTCGTCGGCATCGGTCAGCCAGAGGGAACATGGTATCGGGTGGCTCTCGGCGCACCCATCGTTGCTATACTAGCAAGTCGCGCAGCCCCGTCCGCTGAGCGCTCCGGTCGTTCCCGGAGGTTCCCGCAGCACCTGCTCCCTTCGTCTAGAGGCCCAGGACGTGGCCCTCTCAAGGCTAAAACACGGGTTCGAATCCCGTTGGGGCCACCAAGTTGTTTTTGTTGATGTTTGACGGCTTCGTGTTTGAGGACTGTCCCCGACGGGACTCAAACCC
>JBOHYD010000234.1:0-2618 GCA_050737635.1 Luteimonas sp.
TGTTGAGGACGATTGCAATTTTCAGATACGAAAAGCACACCAGAAACGCCGGTGTTCGGGCGTGGATCGAGGGCTTCAGGAATGGCCGTTCCGAATCCCGAGTCCCGAGTCCCGAGTCCCGGCACTAACAAGAGGACACGGACATGGCGCACTTCGAACTAATTGAAAAAATGGCACCCAACGCGGTCATCAAAGTGGTCGGCGTCGGCGGCGGCGGCGGCAATGCGGTCGCCCACATGGTCAACAGCAGCGTCGACGGGGTGGAGTTCATCACCGCCAACACCGACGCGCAGGCGATCCGCAGTTGCGGATCGAAGCTGCAGTTGCAGCTCGGCAGCAATGTCACCAAGGGCCTGGGCGCAGGCGCGAACCCCGAGGTCGGCCGTCAGGCCGCGCTCGAGGACCGCGAGCAGATCATGGACGCCCTCCAGGGCGCGGACATGGTGTTCATCACCGCCGGCATGGGCGGCGGCACCGGCACTGGTGCCGCACCCGTCGTCGCGCAGCTGGCCAAGGAGATGGGCATCCTGACCGTGGCGGTGGTCACCAAGCCGTTCCCGTTCGAGGGCCGTCGGCGCATGCAGGTGGCGCTGAAGGGCATCGACGAGTTGTCGCAGCACGTCGACTCGCTGATCACCATCCCCAACGAAAAGCTGATCACCGTGCTCGGCCGCAACGCGACCATGATCCAGGCCTTCCGCGCCGCCAACGACGTGCTGCTCGGCGCGGTGCAGGGCATTGCCGACCTGATCGTGCGTCCGGGCCTGATCAACGTCGACTTTGCCGACGTGCGCACGGTGATGTCGGAAATGGGCCTAGCGATGATGGGCACCGGCACCGCGCGCGGCGACGACCGCGCACAAGCCGCCGCCGAAGCGGCGATCCAGAACCCGCTGCTCGACGACGTCAACCTCGCCGGCGCCAACGGCATCCTGGTCAACATCACGGCCGGTGCGGATTTCACGATGGCGGAGTTCGACGAGGTCGGCCGCATCGTCGAGAACTTCGGCAGTGAGGATGCGACCATCGTCATCGGCACCGTGCTCGACCCGGACATGCAGGACGAGGTCCGCGTCACCGTGGTCGCCACCGGCCTCAACCGCGCGACCGGGCGGCAGTCGGTGCGCAGCGAGGAGCGCGGCTTTGGCCACGACATCCTGCGCAAGCCGCAGGTCGAACTGGTCCGCAGCCAGGGCAGGCGCGACGGCACCACCGGCATGCTGATCGACGACGGCGTCGGCGCGTTCAGCCCCGGCCGAAGCCTGGCATCGGGCCTGCGCGGTCGCAGCAGCGGCGGCCCGGAGTCATCCCCGGCACCGGCCGCGGCCGATTTCGGCAGCGACAGCAGCTACCTGGACATCCCGGCGTTCCTGCGCCGGCAGGCGGACTGAGGTTGATTGTGTCTGTAGGAGCGCCCGATGGGCGCGATGGCTGTGCTGGTGAAGCTCCATCGCGGCCATGGGGCGCTCCTACACCACAGCGTGTCCGCTTCACGCCTCGGGCTGCGCCGCCCGAAGCGCATTTTTGTCGGCCGGATTCCCTCCGGCCGGCTTTTTCGACGCACCTCGCCCCCGCCGTGGAGCGCAGCGCCGCTTCCGTTCAGGTTCAGCATACCGCGTGCTACGCTCCTAGCGTTTTCAGCGCTACCGACCCGTACCACCCGCGTGTGACCGCGGCCTGACACCAAGGCGTTCCCCCCCGATGCAGCAGCGCACCATCAAGACCGTGATACGTGCGACCGGCGTCGGCCTGCACAGCGGCGAAAAAGTCTTTCTGACCCTGCGCCCGGCAGCCATCGACAGCGGTATCCGCTTCCGCCGCGTCGACCTCGACCCCACGGTCGAGATTGCCGCCGATGCCGCGTTGGTCAGCGAGACCACCCTGTGCACCGGCCTGTCGCAGTCCGGGGCCAAGGTGCAGACCGTCGAGCATCTGATGTCCGCGCTCGCCGGCCTGGGCATCGACAACATCCATATCGACCTGTCGTCGGCCGAAGTGCCGATCATGGACGGATCGTCGGGTCCGTTTGTGTTTCTGTTGCAGTCTGCCGGCATCGTCGAACAGGCCGCGGCCAAGCGCTTCATCCGCATCATCCGGCCGATCGAGGTGCGCGACGGCGACAAGATCGCGCGCTTCGAGCCCTATAACGGCTTCCGTCTCGGCTTTACGATCGAGTTCGATCACCCGATGATTCCGAGTGCGCAGTCGCGCGCGGTGGTCGAGTTTTCGACCGAGGCCTACATTCGCGAAGTCAGCCGCGCGCGCACCTTCGGCTTCATGCGCGATCTCGAATACATGCGCGAGCGCAATCTCGGCCTCGGCGGCTCGATGGACAACGCGATCGTGCTTGACGAGTTTCGCGTGCTCAACGACGACGGCCTGCGCTATGCCAACGAATTCGTGCGTCACAAGATCCTCGACGCGGTCGGTGATCTGTATCTGATCGGTCACCCGATCCTCGGCGCGTACGAGGGCCACAAGTCCGGCCACGCGCTCAACAACAAGCTCGCCCGCGCCCTGCTCGCCGAGCGCACGGCCTGGGAAGAAGTCACGTTTCCGGCAATTGCTGACGTGCCGGTCGTCTACGGCGTACCGCTGCCGGCGTGACACCGCGCAGG
>JBOHYD010000235.1:0-6515 GCA_050737635.1 Luteimonas sp.
TACCGCGTCGCCGTCGATGCCGTCGAGCCGCCCGGCCTCACCGAATCCGCTCGCCGCGATCGCATCGGTGATCGTCGCTGCGTCGGCCAGCAATACGTCCTCGCTGCGCGCACGACGCGGCCATGCGCACACGATGGTGATGCGCATATGCCCCTCAGTCGCCGCCGCGATCGGCGACGCGGACGAAATCATCGACCATGCGGTCGGCCAGCCCCTGGAATCCGATGGTCAGCGCCGGTAGCAGCAGCCGGCTCTTCGGCTCGAAATCCAGGGTCAGGGTGACCTTGCATGCGCATTCGTCGAGCGCATGGAATTGCCAGCGGCCGTCGAGTCGCTTGAACGGACCGTCACGCAGCGCCATGTCGATGTGATGCGGCGGGGTCAGCCGGTTTTCGGTGGTGAACCAGGTGCTGAATCCGGCCAGCCCGAGATCGAGCCGCGCGACCACGCGCGATTCGTCGGCTTCGAGGACGTTCACGGCCTCGCACCAGCCGAAACGCGCCGGATACGCGGCCAGATCGTTGACCAAGGCAAACATGCGGGCGGCCGAGTGTTCGACCAGGGCGCTGCGTTGGAGTTTGGGCATTCTGGCTCGTGGGCATCGGATTGTCACAGGCCGCGGCGCATCGGCGACAATGACGGGATGGGCAAGAAGAACAGTAAGGATAAGACAAACGGCGGCGGCACCATCGCGCTGAACAAGCGTGCGAGCCACGACTACCATCTTGAGCAGCGCTTCGAAGCCGGCCTCGCGCTGCAAGGCTGGGAGATCAAATCGATCCGCGCCGGTCGCGCGAATATCGTCGAGAGCTACGCCGTAGTGCGCGGCGGCGAGCTGTTCCTGTTCGGCGCGCAGATCACTCCGCTGATCCAGGCGTCCACCCATGTTGTCGCCGACGAGCGCCGCACCCGCAAGCTGCTGCTGCACCGTCGCGAGATCGACGAGCTGGTCGGCCGCGTGCAGCGCGACGGCTACACCCTGGTACCGACCGCGCTGTACTGGAAAGGCAACAGGATCAAAGCTGAGCTAGCGCTTGCCAAGGGCAAGCAGTCGCACGACAAGCGCGAAGCCAGCAAGGAACGCGACTGGGCGCGCGACAAGCAGCGGGTGATGCGCCAGCACAACCGCAACGCCTGAACCCGCCTGCGCTGCGCGCTGAATGCTGACCACGACGGCAGCCCTGCGCGCTTGCGCGACACGTCGCCGGCCCTATACTGCGCCTGTGTCAGCGTGATTGATCACCCGGGGGTGCCCTGGCTTCGACGGGGGTCGCAAAATCACTTGGTGCATGCCGAGGGGGCCGCTTTCCTCGTAAATCCAGCAGCAAACTTTTAGTTGCCAACGACGACAACTACGCTCTCGCCGCTTAAGGCGTAAGCCCCGAACCCACTTGTGCCCGTGCTCGTGGATGTAGGGTCATTATCACGGAACCGGCCGCGGTGGTTGCCTGTCAACCGCGGCTTGAACAAAACAGGCTGGTCCTGAGGTGCGCTTCGCCCACCGTGCTGCCGCAGGACGAGACCCAACGGTGAGCTAAGCATGTAGAGCCGGGGATGGAGTGCCTTCGGACGCGGGTTCGATTCCCGCCACCTCCACCATCGACAACCCGCGACCGTGAGCAACGGCGCGGGTTTTTTATTGCCCATCAGGCGGCGATGGAGCTGGAATGTGCTGGAGTAGTGGGCATCGTATGGGCGTCAAGCGCGACGCACTGAAGCCGGCCGTGGTCGGATGGACAACGAGCTCCTGATCCATCATGCAGCCTCCGGACACTCCGTAACGGTGCCAGCCCTTGGTTGCCGGAGCGGTTCAGCAGCCGCTGCCGGACGTCATAAAACAAGGCCGCGGAAATCCGCGGCCTTGTTTTATGACGTCAATCGTCCGTGATCGGCCGTTCGCGCAAACATCCGCACGGTGTTGGGCTTTAAACGACGGCGATAAGCGTAGTGACGCTGTTGTCGTTGAGGCCAACGCCAGGCGGCAGCCTGCAGCTCAGGCTGAGGCGACTGTCGAACAGGATGCCGAGATTATCGAGCAAGAAGGAAAATTCAATTCTCCTAGACTCACCAGGCGGCAAACCTACGGCTTTGACGAAATACTGCGCCGAACCCTCTTCGCCGGTCACGCCGGTGCAGGTGACCGTTTGCGGAATGGCGCTGGTGTTCGTCAGCCGGGTGCCGTAAGCAGTGATGCCAAGCGAGAGCTGCTCAGAGGTGAACGCGCAAATCACGAATGCATTCTGTGTGCCTTCGTTGACGATCGCCAGCGGACGCTTGCGGATCAGTGCTTCATAGACCGGTAGCGCACCCTGACAATTTCCGACCGCATTGGTTGCGAACGTACTTAAAACATCCACCGCTCTAGCCTCCGACATCGAGGCACAAAGGACGGCCGCAGCAACCAGACCCGTAACGACGACTTTCATTGTACGAACTCCTTCTCTAGGTCAACCGTGGCCGGGCCACCCAGTGCAGCCCAGTCCACATCCTGCGTGCAAACACGCTGCATTCTTAAATGTGAGCGATGCGTGACGGATGGCGTAATTTCGCGAAAAGTTAATGCGCCCTCAAAACGACCCACGCGGCGCTCGATTCCTCGCATCTCCGCTATGATCAGCGCCCCACTTTGCCGGACTGCCTCGATGCCCCCCCTGCCCTATCGCCGCGTGCTGCTGAAGCTTTCGGGCGAGGCCCTGATGGGAGACGAGGATTACGGCATCGACCCGAAGGTGATCGGACGGCTGGCGCGCGAGGTGATCGAGGCGCAACAAGCGGGGGCCGAAATCGCGATGGTGATTGGCGGCGGCAACATCTTTCGCGGCGCCGGTCTGGCGGCAGGCGGCATGGACCGGGTCACCGGCGACCAGATGGGCATGCTGGCGACGGTGATCAATGCGCTGGCGATGCAGGACGCGCTCGAGAAGCTTGGCGCGCGGGTGCGGGTGATGAGTGCGATCAAGATCAACGACGTCTGCGAGGACTACATCCGCCGCCGTGCGATTCGCCATCTCGAAAAGGGGCGGCTGGCGATCTTCGCCGCCGGCACCGGCAATCCGTTCTTCACCACCGACTCCGGCGCGGCGCTGCGCGCGATCGAAATCGGCGCCGACCTGCTGCTCAAGGCCACCAAGGTCGATGGCGTCTACGATGCCGATCCGAAGAAATTTTCCGATGCCAAACGCTTCGACACGCTGAGCTACGACGAGGTCATCGCGCGCAATCTCAATGTGATGGACACCGCCGCGTTCGCGCTGTGCCGCGACAGCAACTTGCCGCTGCGCATCTTCGACATGGCCCAGCCGGGCCAGTTGCTGCGCATCCTCAAGGGCGAACCGATCGGGACGCTGGTCAGCAAGTAGGAGCAACCGGGGACCGCAAAAGCGTCGCACAATTCATTGCTCCCCTCTCCCCCTCCCTCCCGCATGCATGCATAGCCACTCCCATGGGCATCCGCACGGCTCGACCACGCGCGCGTTCGCGGCGGTCACCCTGGTCAACCTCGCCTACACTGCGCTGGAGGCCGGCTACGGGTTCGCCACCGACTCACTGGCGCTACTGTCGGACGCGCTGCACAACCTCGGCGACGTGATGGGGCTCGGTCTGGCCTGGACAGCGGCGGCGATCGCCAAGCGCCTGCCGACCGATCGCCACACCTTCGGCTGGCGGCGCGCGACGTTGCTGTCGCCGCTGGCCAACGCGCTACTGCTGGTGGCATTTTCCGGTGCGTTGACCTGGGAGGCGTTACGACGGCTGGGCGCGCCGCCGCAGATCCCGGCGCTGCCGGTGATCGTGGTCGCGGCGATCGGCATTGCGGTCAATCTCGGCGCGGCGTGGCTGGTGCGCGATGGCCATGCGCAGGATCTGAACCGTCGCGGTGCGTTCCTTCATCTGGTTGCCGACGCGGCGGTGTCGCTGGCGGCGGTGCTCGCCGGTGTCGGCATGCTGACGCTGCAGTGGGCATGGCTGGACCCGGTGACTGCGCTGCTGATCGGGGTGGTGGTTGCCGCGGGCGCGTTCGGGCTGCTGCGCGACAGCTTCGACGCGGCGATGGATGCCGTGCCGGCAAGTATCGATCGCGCGGCGGTGGAATCGTTCCTGTCCACGCTACCCGGCGTGCAGGCCGTGCATCATCTGCACATCTGGTCGCTCGGCACCGGCGAGATCGCGATGACCGCGCATCTGGTGCGGCCGGAGACGACCGACCACGACGCTTTCATCGATCGGCTCGCGCACGATCTCGACCACCGCTTCGGCATCAATCACCCGACGCTGCAAATCGAGCACGGCACGGCGTGCCTGCACGACCAACACCACCGCACGCCGCACGCGCACTGACGCTTGTCCTGACGAGGCGTTGATCGCAGGCCGCATTCGCTCGACGAGCGAGGGACGCCGCAATCCACCGGCCCCGCCCGCGTCCAGTCGCCTATAATCGTCCGATTACGCATTCAGCACCGGAGCCGGCGATGATCACCGACATCAAGAAAGATGCGCAGGACCGCATGCAGAAGAGCGTCGAGACGCTGCGCTACGCTCTCACCAAGGTGCGCACGGGCCGCGCATCGACCGCGCTCGTCGATCATCTCAAGGTCAACTACTACGGCTCCGACATGCCGCTGGCCCAGGTCGCCAGCATCGCGGTCACCGACTCGCGCTCGCTGACCATCACGCCTTGGGAAAAACAGATGGTCGGCCCGGTCGAGAAGGCGATCCTCGCCTCCGACCTCGGCCTCACGCCCAACACCGCCGGCACGGTGATCCGCATCAATCTGCCCGCGCTGACCGAGGAACGCCGCCGCGAGTTGTCGAAGATGGTCCACGGCGAAGGCGAGAACACCAAGGTCGCGATCCGCGGCACCCGCCGCGACGCCAACCAGCAGGTCAAGGAGCTGCTGAAGGACAAGGCGATCACCGAGGACGAGGAGCGTCGCAGCGAGGACGACATCCAGAAGCTCACCGACCAGGCGATCAAGGACGTCGACGAGGTAGTCAAGGCCAAGGAACAGGAGCTGATGGCGGTATGAAGACCGGGACCTGGGTCCCGGGACCCGGGTCCCGGAAAAACCGGCTGCATGGTCATTTCCACCGTTGCTCTAGGTCCAAATGCGACCATGAAGCCTATGCTGCCCTTGCATGCTGCCGAGTCCCGAGTCCCGAGTCCCGAGTCCCCGCTCCATGACCCTCCCCCGCCACCTCGCCGTGATCATGGACGGCAACGGTCGCTGGGCCGCGCGCCACCGCCGGCCGCGCGTGATCGGTCACCGCGCCGGTGCGCGTGCGGTCAATGTCTGCATCGATTTTTGTCTCGAACGCGGCGTCGAAGCGCTGACCTTGTTCGCGTTTTCCAGCGAAAATTGGGGCCGCCCCGAGGACGAGGTCGGCGCGCTGATGAAACTGTTTCTCAATGCGCTTGAGCGCGAGGTCGAGGAACTCGACCGCCGCGGCGTGCGCATCCGTTTCATCGGCGAGCGCGCCCGCTTCGGCGAGCGCATCGGCGAGCGCATGGCCGCCGCCGAAGCCCAGACGGCTGCTCATACCCGGTTAACGCTGTCGATCGCCGCGAGCTACGGCGGTCGTCAGGACATCGTGCAGGCTGCGCGTGCACTGGCCGAAGATGTCGCCAGCGGCCGGCTGCTGCCGCGCGACATCGATGAGGCCGCGGTGGCGGCGCACATGGCGCTGGCCGACCTGCCGCCGCCGGACCTGTTCATCCGCACCGGCGGCGACACCCGGATCAGCAATTTTCTGCTCTGGCAGCTGGCCTATACCGAGCTATGGTTCACCGACACCCTGTGGCCCGAACTCGACGCCGCGACCCTGCAGCGCGCGCTGGATGATTTTGCGCTGCGCGAGCGACGCTACGGTCTGACCAGCGCGCAAGTCGCAGGGTCGGCGGATACGCACGCGGAGACCGTCGCCCGATGACCCGGATACGCCTGCTCGCGGCGCTGATCATGGGCCCGTTGGCGATCGCGATCGTGCTGCTGCTGCCGACGCCGTGGGTGGTGGCGCTGTCGGCAGTGCTGTTCCTCGGCGCGCTATGGGAATGGTTCCGGCTGGCCGAGATCGACGACAGCCTCGCACGCACCGTGCTGCTGCTCGCCAACCTGTTGCTGATGGTCGCGCTGGTGTGGGCGTCGCCGACCGACAGCGGCGGTACGCTGGTGTTGTTCAAGCTGGCGGTGATCGTCGGCGTGAGCTGGTGGCTGCTGGTGATATGGTGGCTCAGGCATTTGCAGTTCGCGTCCGACCACGACACCCATGCGCGGGTGTTCAAACTCGCCGCGGCCACGCTGAGCGTGCTGCCGGCCTGGTGCGCGGTGGCGCTGATCCATCGTGACGGCCACGGCTGGCTGCTGCTGGCATTGGCCATCGTCTGGGCAACCGACACCGGCGCGTATTTTGTCGGGCGCAGATTCGGCAAGCACAAGCTCGCACCGCGCATCAGCCCCAACAAGACCGTCGAAGGCCTGATCGGCGGCGCGCTGGCCGGCGTCGCGGTCGCGGTGCTCGCC
>JBOHYD010000236.1:0-2048 GCA_050737635.1 Luteimonas sp.
GGTAGTCGCCGATCACGTCGAGGGTCGGCAGCACCGGCGCGGCGTCGTCGAGCGCGAAACCGACGCCGAGGATTAGCATGCCGTGCAGCAGCAGCGACAGCACCAGTGTCGCGCTGAGGCGCTGGCGGTCGCCGATGGGCGGGGCCGATGGCGCGACGATGGCGCTCATTTTTCGGGACTGGGGACTCGGGACTCGGGACTCGGACCAGCGCCAGCACTTGCCTGGGGCCGGGCTTTCAGGTCGGTGCCGTCATTGCGCTCACCCGGCGTGGCTCCATCGATCGAGGGCGATGCCGAATCCCGGGATTTGTCGAGTCCCGAGTCCCGAGTCCCGTCGCCTTGGTTCCGAGTCCCGAGTCCCGTTGCCCCAGTCCCGAGTCGCGCTTCGATCGCGTCAAACAATCCCCCCGCAATATTCAGCCCAAACTCCGCGTCGAGCTCGCGGATACAGGTCGGGCTGGTGACGTTGACCTCGGTCAGGTAGTCGCCGATCACGTCGAGACCGACAAGCAACATGCCGCGGGCCTTCATCGCCGGGCCGACCTGGGCGGCGATCCAGCGGTCGCGATCGGTCAGCGGACGGCCTTCGCCGCGGCCGCCGGCGGCGAGGTTGCCGCGGAACTCGTCGCCCTGCGGGATGCGCGCTAGGCAGTAGTCGATCGGCGCGCCGTCGACCAGCAGGATGCGCTTGTCGCCGTCGACGATCGCAGGCTCGTAGCGTTGCGCCATGGCCAGATGACGGCCGCCGTCGGTGAGGGTTTCGAGGATCACGTTGAGATTGGCGTCGCCATGGCTGGCGCGGAAGATCGAGCGCCCGCCCATGCCGTCGAGCGGCTTGAGCACCGCGTCGCGGTGTTCGGCGACGAAGGCTTTGATCGTCTTCGCGTCGCGGCTGACCACGCTCGGCGGGCAGCACTGCGGGAATTCCAGCGCGGCGAGCTTTTCGTTGAAGTCGCGCAGGCCCTGCGGGTCGTTGACCACCTGCGCGCCATTGCGCTGCGCGAAGCCGAGGATCTGGGTGTCGTGGATGAAGTCGGCATCCACCGGAGGGTCCTTGCGCATCAGCACGACATCGCCGGTGGTCAGCGCACGCGGTGATGGCGGTCCCAGTTCAAACCAGTCGCTGGCGTCGTCGCGAACGCTCAGCGGCGCCAGCGCGGCGACCGCGTCAGCGCCGCGCAGCGACAGCCCGCCGGGCGTCACGTACAGCAGGCGATGGCCGCGGCGCTGCGCTTCGAGCAGCATCGCAAACGTGGAATCCTTGGCGATCTTGATCGACCCGATCGGGTCCATCACCACGACGACATTGACAGGCATGCGAACCATCCGCGGCAGATTCCGACAAATGTTAGCAGACGCACTTTTGCCGCGATGCCGCCACGCATGCCTGCGCGCTGGACAGCGGCCGATGAAAGCTTGACAGTGTCGCGAATGGCTGGGATATAAGACCGCTTGCAGCGACGCCGGCAGTCACCAAGCATCGCGCACCGGGGGAGTAACGATGATCCAAGACGACAGTCGCGCAGGCAGTCTCGCCGGCCTGCGGGTGATGGTGATCGACGATTCCAAAACCATCCGCCGTACCGCCGAAACCCTGCTCAAGCGCGAGGGTGCCGAGGTCACGACCGCGACCGACGGCTTCGAGGCGCTCGCCAAGATCGCCGACCAGCGGCCGCAGATCATTTTTGTCGACATCATGATGCCGCGCCTGGACGGCTATCAGACGTGTGCGCTGATCAAGAACAACCAGATGTTCAAGCACACTCCGGTGATCATGCTGTCGTCCAAGGACGGCCTGTTCGACAAGGCGCGCGGACGCATCGTCGGGTCCGAGCAATACGTCACCAAACCATTCACGCGCGAAGAACTCCTCGACGCGATTCGCAAGCACGTTCGCGTCTGAGGCCTGCCAACGCCATGAAAGCAAATCGCGTTGCATCGCCGCGGTCGCCGGGTGGCGGTGCGCGGGGTCGGGCAGATCGGTCGTCCGATCCGGCCGTGCGGTGCCGCATGGCGGCCATGGCGGTGCAACCGCCGGGCCGCGCCCG
>JBOHYD010000237.1:0-4255 GCA_050737635.1 Luteimonas sp.
GTGCTGCGCCGATACATGGACGGAACGGTGAAAGTGCTGCCCGCCGACCTCGAGGATGCGTGGGTTTCCGCGTTACCGGAGCCTTTCCGATCCGACTGCGAGCGCGATCTTTCGCGTCGGCGTGGTCACTTGTGCGTGCGCATCGATGCGGTCGACACGAATGCGATTGGCAGCGTTGGCGAGCTCAGCACCGAATTCGGTGAACTGCTGAGCGCGATCGCGCCGGCGATGGCCGACGGCCACATCAACGAGGCGGATTTGAAGCACGCCTTGCAGATTCTTAACAAGTCCGACGACCTGATCAGCGCCGTGCTGTCGGTTCGTCGATCGATTACAGCACTCATGCCGGAAGGGGACCGGACGCATGCCTGACGCAATGGACCATCTGCAGTCGTTCAACGACGACCACGTAAAAGACTCAATCCAGCGGCACCAGGCACAGCGCCCAGCGCGAGCCGGCCGCACGCATTGCGAGCGCCTCGATTGTGGCGAACCGATCCGAGCGGAGCGCACCGCGCAAGGCGCCCAGCGCTGCGACGAGTGCGAAGAAGAAGTTCAACGGCGCAACGCTCAGTTCGCGCCCTGGGCAAGGCAGCGGTGAGGGCGGATACGCATGCAGCCCGCTCGACGCCGCTGCTGGAAACCCGCGAACGCGGCGTCGAAGCGCGGCGTTGTTGCCGCGCTGGCGGCGCTCTACATCGAGGGCGCACCGATGACGGCAGAAGAATCCATAGCCGAGCGCGAACGGTTTCGACGCGAGACAGAAGCACCGCAGCGTCGCCAGGGCGAGCTCGGCTTGGTGCTGAAGGTGAGCGAATGAGCGTGTGGTGTTGCTCGCACTACGCGATGGCGATATCGAAACTGCCGCTCGAAGAGTGGGCGGGCGAGATCGCCAAGCTGCCGACCGGCTGCTCGAAAGACTGCGGCGGCCCGCGCTCATGCAGGGAACGCAACGCCGATTACCTGCGCGTCCAGTACCGGGCGATCAAGCACCGACAACAGCGCGACGCAGCCGGCGCCCGTCGACAGGGTGCGCTGCTATGAACGCGCCAGCCGCACGCATCGATACCGACGCACTGCGCGCCAGCGTGGACATCGTCGATGTCGTCGGTGCTTACGTCAAACTCAAGCGCGACGGTTCGGAGTGGAAGGGCTGTTGTCCTTTCCACCAGGAACGCACGCCGTCGTTCTACGTGTCGCCGGCGAAGGGCTTCGTGCATTGCTTCGGATGTGGCGCGCACCACGACGTGATCGCGTTCGTCATGCGGCATGATCACCTGGAGTTCAAAGAGGCGTGCGAGAAACTAGGTCACCGTGACTACGCGCCCATACGGGAATCGGATCCAGTTGCTGTCGAAGCCGGGCCGGTGCAAAAGTGGGTGCCACTGCTTCCGGTTCCGGATGATGCGCCGAACCTATTGCGCGACGACGGTTGGACCGTGCCGATATGGAATCCGAAGCGAGCGGTGAAGAACGCCGCCGGCGAGATCATCGGCTACGGCAGGCACTCTCGCTTCAAGCCGACACGCGCCGATGCCTATCGCAACAGTGCCGGCGTGCTGCTCGGATACGTCCTGCGCTGCGAATTCGGCGACGGCAAGATCACGCCGACCATCACCTGGTGCATCGGGCCCGATGGCGCGATGCAATGGTGCATTCGACCGTTCCCGACACCGCGGCCGCTGTGCGGGCTGGATGACCTGGCTGCAAAGCCTCTCGCGCCGGTGTTGATGCCGGAAGGTGAAAAATGTCGCGCGGCTGGCGCTGGCGCGTTGCCGATGTACGCGGTAGTCACATGGCCAGGTGGCGGCAAAGGAATTCCCTACGTCGACTGGTCACCGCTCGCTGGCCGCGACGTCGTGCTGTGGCCCGATGCTGATCAGCCAGGCCGCGACGCGATGCTCGGTCACCGCGACTACAGTGGGCTGCAGCATCCAGGCGTTGCTCAGTTTCTGCAGCGCGCCGGTGTCCGGTCGATGCGCTACATCGATCCGGATGGGCAGCCGAAGGGCTGGGACCTGGCCGACGCACTCAATGACGGATGGACCCCGCGACAGCTGGCCACCTGGGCCGCGCAGCGCGTTGGCGACCTCGAAGTGATTCGGGGATGACCGCCGTGGCCGGATCTAAGAAAAAGTTCACGGTTGTAGACGGTGGTGGATCTCCGCCACCGCCAGGCGACTCCGACCCGAACGCGTGGAAGAACTCACTCACGCGACGTAAAGACGGCGGTGTTGAGGGTTCGCTGCACAACTGCATCATGATCCTGGAGAACGACGAGAACCTCGCCGGCATGGTGTGGCTCAATGAGTCGAGCAACCAGGTGGTGCTGGCTACGGATCCACCGTGGACCGGCGGCAATCGAGACGAGTTCACCGACACGGACAGCTGCGAGCTCGCGGCCTGGCTGCAGGCGCCCGATCGCTACTACATGAGCGTGAGCGACCAGCTTGCGTTGAAGTCGGTCATCACCGTGGCCAGGCGCCATCGCCGGCATCCGATCCGCGAGTATCTGCGTGGCCTGAAGTGGGACGGCACGCCGCGCGTCGAACGCATGTTCGTCGATCTATTTGGCGCCGAGGACAAGGCCTACAACCTGCAGGCCGCGATGTGTTTCATGGTGTCGGCTGCGTCGCGTCTGCTGTGGATGGATCCGAAGCAACCGTTCACCGGATCGAAGGTCGACTTCATGCTCGTACTTGAAGGTGGCCAGGGCAAGAAGAAGACATCCTCGTTCGAGGCGCTATTCGGCGCGCAGTGGTACGTCGAGACATTGGAGTCGCCCGCGGGCAAGGACTTCTACCAGGTCATCCTCGGATGTTGGGGCGTCGAGATCGCTGAGATGGACAGCTTCAGCAAGGCCGACGTCACCAGCGTCAAGGGCGCGATCACCAGGCGCGTCGACAAGTACCGTGCACCGTATGAGCGGGTGCCACGCTCCTATCGCCGCGAGTGCGTCTTCGTCGGCACCACGAACGAGACCGAGTACTTACGCGACCACACCGGCGGCCGCCGCTTCCTGCCTGTGCGTGTCCTGGACGAGGGCGTGATCGACCTCGAGAAGATCATCGAACTGCGCGACCAGCTGTGGGCTGAGGCTGTCCACCTATTCGACGCCGGCGTTCCCTGGTGGAAGCTGCCCGACGATGCGGCCGAGGAACAGGAGGCGCGCTACTTCGAGGACAGCTGGGAAGGGCGCATCAGCAGATGGCTCGAGGGCAAGGGCCAAGGCGACAAGGCATACCCGAACCGCCTGGCGTACACGGCACGCGTCGACTGGACCACGACCGACGAGATCCTGCAGTTCGCCATCGGCGCCGATGCGGCCAAGCATGGCAGGCCCGAGCAGATGCGCGTGTCCTCGATCATGAAGCGCCTCGGCTGGACACACCGACGAATGCTCGTCGATGGCGGAGCGCTGCGGGAGCGGCGCTGGCTGCGCGCAAGCGGGGACTTGGGGGCTGACGACAAGCCTGGTCAGGCAGGGGGCGTCGATGACGACTGCCCGTTCTAGGGACTACCCGACCTTGAGGGCGCCCATGCCCGACCTGCCCAACCTCTCAGCCCGACCTCGGGCTAAGCGTGTTGCGGCTCTGCCCAACCTTCCCGACCTTTCGGGCTCACGTGCGTATAGCAGTAACCGCCGACCTTCTTCGCATTACATAAACCCATACAGGTTGGACAGGTTGGGCAGGTTGGGAAAGAGGCCGGGCGTCGCAGTTCTTTGGCGTCCCAACCTCAGCCCGACCTGGGCGCGGTCGGGAGCGGCGGTCGGGCAGGCCCGATGCCTCGGCTCGACGGGTCGGGACCTGGGCTGTGGAACGTGCCCCGTGGAACGCGGGTCCTCCCAGGGGGGGACCTTCCTGCGGGCAGCAAGCGCGCGATTCTCGCGTAGTTTCTGCCTGAACTTTTTGGTTAATTTCAATGGGTTACGTGTGAAAGGTTTCAGGGAAAGGCTGAAATGACCACCGGCCCGCAGAACTCAGATAGGGATGAGACGGCTTCCGGCGCCGATCTCCAGGCGCTGCCTGCCGAAGTTGGCATCACGCAGGCGGCGTTCGCTGCGCTGCGCGGCGTCTCGGAAGCGATGGTGTCGCGCTGGAAGAGCCGCGACATGCTGGTACTGGACCGCGACGGGCGGGTGCTGCCGAGCGCGTCGAATGCCCGCTTGCGCGCCACGCTTGATCCTGGCCGCGGCGGCGACCGTACCGGCCGCCAGCGGGCGCCGGCTGCCGCTGGCGCGCCCAGCGCCCGC
>JBOHYD010000238.1:0-3780 GCA_050737635.1 Luteimonas sp.
AGCAGGCGGTTGCGCTCGCCGCCGGACAGCCGGGTGATCGGCGCGCGCGCGCGCTCCGGCGAAAACAGAAAGTCCTGCAGATAGCCGATCACGTGCTTGCGCTTGCCGCCGACCTCGACGAACTCCAGGCCTTCGGCGACGTTCTCGATCGCGTTCCAGTCCTCTCTGAGCGTGGCGCGATACTGGTCAAAATACGCGACCTGCAGCTGCGTGCCGATGCGCACCTCGCCGGACTGCGGCGGCAGGTCGCCGAGCAGCAGCTTGAGCAGGGTGGTCTTGCCGCTGCCGTTAGCGCCGATCAGGCCGATGCGGTCGCCTCTGAGGATCGTCGTCGAAAAATCGCGCACCACCAGCTTGTCGCCGAATCCGAAGCCGAGGTGTTTGGCTTCGATGACCTTCTTGCCCGACGCGCCGGCTTGAGCGGTGTCCATGCGCACGTTGCCGGTCAGTTCGCGGCGTGCCATGCGCTCGCGGCGCATCGCTTCAAGCCGGCGCACGCGGCCTTCGTCGCGGGTGCGGCGCGCCTTGATGCCCTGGCGGATCCACACCTCTTCCTGCGCCAGCAGTTTGTCGAAGCGCGCGTTTTCCTGCGCCTGCGCGTTGAGCCGCTCCTCGCGGCGGCGCAGGTAATTGTCCCAGTCGCCGGGCCAACTGGTCAGCTGGCCGCGGTCGATCTCGATGATCCGTGTGGCCAGCGACCGCAAAAACCGCCGGTCATGGGTAATGAACACCAGCGCCCCGGTCCAGCCTTTCAGAAAACCTTCGAGCCAATCGATCGCGGCGATGTCGAGGTGGTTGGTCGGCTCGTCGAGCAGCAGCACGTCCGGCGCGGACACCAGCGCGCGCGCCAGCAGCACGCGACGCTTCATGCCGCCGGACAGGCGCGCGAACTCGGCGTCGCCGTCGAGATCGAGCCTGGTCAGGGTTTCGGTCACGCGCTGATCCAGCGCCCAGCCGTCGGCGGCCTCAATACGGGTCTGCACGGCGGCGAGCGCGTCCATGTCGACCGGATCGGCGTGGATCAGGTGGTGGTAGTCGGCCAGCGCATGGCCGACATCGCCAAGGCCGTCGCCGACCACATCAAACACGCTGCCGCCCGCACCTTTCGGCACCTCTTGCTCAAGCCGTGCAACGCGCACGCCGCCCTCGCGGCGCACCTCGCCGTCGTCGGGCTTGATGTCGCCATCGAGCAGGCGCAGCAGCGTCGACTTGCCGGCACCGTTGCGGCCGATCAAGGCGATCCGCTCGCCGGATTCGATGGACAGCTCGACGCGCTCGAGCAGCAGCGGGCCGCCGACGCTGTAGTCGACGGCATTCAAGGTGATCAGGGGCATGTGCATAGTCTATCGGGAGCGAGATGTCGTCCCGAGCTCCGTCGTTCGGGCCGCATAGGGGCTTGCCGGCAGCGGTGGTGAAGGTGACAAAGCTAGCCATACATCCGCGAAATCGGTGCTTAGCGGCATGCTCGATGATCTTGTGATCCTGGTGTCGGATCACGATGCCGCCAGCACGGCGGTCGAACGCCTGGGTTCACCCTTATACCGCGCGGCCTACCTACCGCCACGCCTCGAACCGCCTGGTGATGTTGCCGAGGGACCTATTGGGAAGTGCTGGCGGTCGGCAGCGGGAAAGAGGTCAGTCTATTTATCGATTACGGATAAATGAACCTGATCGCATTTTTGTTGCCAGGTTGAAGCCTCACAGGACAGCTGAGCTGCCGATTTCTTCGTCCGCATCCGGGCCAATCCCCCCTTCGATCGTCTCAACTACTGCCGAACATTGAACGGCCTTCTCAGCATGGCGTTTGCTCAGCATCGCAGAGCCCTTCCGCGCATGGATACGCGCAGCGGTCCAGAACATCTGCGCGGAAACCAATGGCGTCTTGAGTGCATGATCGATGGCCTCGGTGGCGGCTTCTAGCTGCCCGTCCTCGAAAAGGGCCTTGGCGAGTGCAACGTAGCTTGATGCGTTCGGACGAAGCGCAAGGTTGTTTCGCAAGAGTTCGACTGAGCGCGACGGCTTTCCTCCTTCGTCGAGAAAGAATTCCGACGCATGCCAATACATGGCCTCAGGATAGCGCTGCAGTAGAACCTCATAACGTGCGGTTGCCTTGCTTTTTAGCTGATCTGCCTCAGGCACACGTCCTTGCTCACGGTAGATAGCAGCCAATGCGCCCATAAATTCCGGATCGTTTGACTCCGCGACGATAGCCTCATAGAGGGTTACCGCCTCCGCCTTGCGCCCAGAAAGGTTCAAGGCTTCGGCAAGGTGCTCGCGTGCCAGGAGATAGCTTGGCAGGCGTTCAACCGCTGACCGGAAAAAAGTTATGCCAAGCTCCAGATCTCCCGACTCAACGGCTTGGATACCACGCTGTACGTCCAGCCAGGCGACAGGAATGGGATTCGTATCGACTACGCGCCGTTCCGCCTCGGCAAACAAGCTGCGCGCGCGCGACCGGTTTCCCAGGTCATGCTCTAGCTGCGCCAGTCGAGCCACGCTAGAGAAGTTTCTGTTCTTCTCGGCGGCCAAACGAATTTCCGGGATCGCGGTCTCGTAGCGACCTTCGACCCAGTCGAGCTCCCGCTCCACCGCTGCGACCTGGTCGGCAGGCAACCCTAACTTTTGCCCCTGCCTCAGGTCTCGCTTCGCGAGCTCGAAGCGATGGAGCGACTGATTCAGCTTCGCTCGCAAGAGCCAATGCGCCGCCCCCTCGGGCTGAAGGCGCAGCGCCTCGTCCATCACGTCGACGGCAGCCTGAATCTCGTCTAGATTCGAACGGAGCATTGCGCGCGTGTAGAGCGATCCGGCCAAAGCGAGCCGCGCAGAGGGCGACTGAGGCTGGCGCTCTACCTGCTGCCTCGCGCTCGCGACTTGCGCCTCAAGATTACCCGCATGGATGACGCCTGAGGTGGTCGGCAACGCGCTCTGCCCGACAGGACCTCGTCGCATCTCACCGTCAGCCGAGATCTCCATGCAAGTTCCGACCGAGATCGCTGGAACTGCAGATTGCTCTGCTGCAAACGCCAGCCGCGGCGGAAAGATGACAGTGGGTAGCAAACCTGCCAATACCAAACCGGTCCCGATACGCAGTGCTGATCGACGCAAAACAATCACAGATAAAACCTCTCAAAGAGCGCAAGCGGAGCCAAAGCGCAACCTGTCATCGGGCAACCCGTGCATACCTTCACATCGACAGCTCGCAGCCTATCCACTGCGAGTTGTACTGCTTACAGAACCCACGGCGCTTCAGTTAGGACCAGCAAGATAAGGAAACTCGTTGGTGGCCGGCTTGGTCGCTGCATCCACGCCGTCCCGAACTCTAGGCTCGGGCCTAGCCGGGCCATTGATCAACCAAGTCAAGGTATCGTCGATCACATCGTCGTTCGGCGTTCGGCCGCCACACGTCCGATGCGCTGGATATCCAAAGGCAATCCGCTCAATGTCCAGATAGCTGTTGGTGTTCACGTCACAGGGTTTCGAGACATCGACCAGCAGATAATCTCCCGCAAGATGGACACTCCATTGGTGTAATCCTGCGTTTGGCGTCCAGTCGTTTATTTTATCTATCGTGTCCATCGATTTGAGATTTTGATCAAACGAAGTCAGATAATTGGCAAAGTTAGTCGGTAAGACATTGAATGTATCTTCTGAGTTATATGAACCTTTTTTCGCATCATCCCGGAGCATGAAGTTCGGGTCTGTCAAACGAACTGTGTAACTGATGTTTTCACAGCGCCGCCAACGGCACGCGCTCTTCGCCGAACATCGTCTGGAAGCTCT
>JBOHYD010000239.1:0-6900 GCA_050737635.1 Luteimonas sp.
ACGCCGGCAAGAAGGTATCGGGCATCAAACGGCATCTCGCGGTGGATACCCAAGGGCTGCCGCACGCGGTGGTGGTGACCACGGCCGATGTGACCGATCGCAAGGGCGCGCTGGCGGCAATGCAGCGCTGTGCGTCGAACCTGTGCGAGGTCAAAAGCGTGTTGGTGGATGGCGGCTACAACCGGGCAACCGTTTGCTCTGGCGGTGGAGGAGCGGCTCGGTGCCACGGTGCAGGTGGTCAAGCGCAATGCGTTGCACACCTTCGTCGTGCTGCCGCAGCGCTGGGTGGTCGAGCGCTCCTTTGGCTGGCTGGAGAAGTGTCGACGACTTTGGAAGAACGGCGAGAGAAAACTCAACACCAGCAGCTTGCAGTTCGTCCACCTGGCATTCCTGGCTCTCTTGCTGCGGAGACTTTGAACGGGCTCTCAGTGTCTACAGAAGCCGGGGCGATTCAGGCCACCTGCGCGCGGCGTGCGCGGGTGAGGTGCACCAGCAGCAGCGACACCGCCGCCGGCGTCATGCCGGGGATGCGCTGCGCCTGGCCAAGGGTCTGCGGACGCACGCGGACCAGCTTCTGCTGCACTTCCGCCGACAGCCCGCGCACGGTCGAATAATCGAAATCCGCGGCAATCGCGGTGTCCTCGTGACGCCGCTGACGCGCGATCTCGTCGCGTTGACGATCTAGGTAGCCGGCATACGTGGCCTCGATCTCGATCTGCTCGGCCACGGCGGGATCCTCGACGGCCGGCGCGAACGCCGCGAGCGACATGAGTTTGGCGTAGTCGAGCGCGGGACGGCGCAGCAGATCGTGCGCGCTGGTCTCGCGGCTGAGCGCGATGCCGAGCGTCGCCACCGCCTCGCGGCCGGCGGCGTTGTTGGGCGAGGCCCACAGGCCGCGCAGACGCTCGGTCTCGGCCGCCACCGCGTCGCGCTTGCGCGCGAATCGCGCCCAGCGCGCGTCATCGACCAGACCGAGCTCGCGGCCGATCGCGGTCAGCCGCGCATCGGCGTTGTCCTCGCGCAGCTGCAGCCGGTACTCGGCGCGCGAGGTGAACATCCGGTACGGCTCGGTGGTGCCATGGGTGATGAGATCGTCGATCAGTACGCCGATGTAGGCCTGATCGCGGCGCGGCGACCACGACGTCTTTTGCTGAACAAAGCGCGCGGCGTTGAGGCCGGCGATCAGGCCCTGCGCGGCGGCTTCTTCGTAGCCGGTGGTGCCATTGATCTGGCCGGCGAAAAACAGCCCGGCGACCGACTTGGTCTCCAGCGACGCCTTCAACCCGCGCGGATCGAAATAGTCGTATTCGATCGCGTAGCCGGCACGGGTGAGGTGGGCGCGCTCGAAGCCGCGGATGCTGCGCACCAGCGCCAGCTGCACGTCGAACGGCAGCGAGGTCGAGATGCCGTTGGGATAGATTTCGGTCACGTCCAGGCCTTCGGGCTCGACGAAGATCTGGTGCGAGGCCTTGTCGGCGAAGCGCACCACCTTGTCCTCGATCGACGGGCAGTAGCGCGGGCCGACGCCGGCGATCTGGCCGCTGTACAGCGGTGAGCGGTGCAGCGCGGCGCGGATCAGCTCGTGGGTGCGCTCGTTGCTGTGGGTGATCCAGCACGACACTTGGCGCGGATGGTCGGCGAGGCTGCCCATGAACGAGAACACCGGACGCGGATCGTCACCCGGCTGCTCGGTCATCGCCGCGTAATCGAGCGTGCGGCCGTCGATGCGCGGCGGCGTGCCGGTCTTTAAGCGGTCGACGACAAACGGGCGCTCGCGGAGCCTGAGCGCCAGCGCGGTCGCCGGCGGATCGCCGGCACGGCCGCCGGCGTACTGGGTCTCGCCGACGTGGATGCGGCCGGCGAGGAAGGTGCCGGCGGTCAGCACCACGGCCGCCGCGTCGAAGCGCAGACCGGTCTGGGTGATCGCGCCGCGCACGGCGTCGCCGTCGATGACGAGATCGTCGACCGGTGCCTGGAAGACCGTCAGGTGGGGCTGCGATTCGACCGCACGGCGGATGGCCGAGCGGTACAGGCTGCGGTCGGCCTGGCAGCGCGTGGCCCGCACCGCCGGGCCTTTCGACGCGTTGAGCCGGCGCCACTGGATGCCGGCAGCGTCGGCGGCGCGGGCCATCACCCCGCCGAGCGCGTCGATCTCGCGGACCAGATGGCCCTTGCCGATGCCGCCGATCGCCGGATTGCAGCTCATCGCGCCGACGGTGTCGATGTTGTGGGTCAGCAGCAGGGTACGCGCACCGCTGCGCGCCGAGGCCAACGCGGCCTCGGCGCCGGCGTGGCCGCCGCCGATCACGATGACGTCATAGCGATGGAAGGCATCGGTCATAGCTGGTCGTCGGGGGGAAGGCGTCGAGGCGCGATTCTAGTCGGCGCAGTGGCTGCTGGCTGCAGGCCCATGCGTTTGGCACGCTTTCTGCTCTTGCATAACGGTGCACCCGGAGTGGCAAGCGCGAGCGGCGTGGGTCGGATTGGAACAGGGCCGACCATGCGCACGACGGGGACGCCACGGGGGCCGGATGTCGGGGGACATTCGGCCCCCCTCTTTTTGTCGCCGCGATTGCGATCGCTAACACCGATGCCGCCGCCGATCGCTGCACGCCGATCAGGCCTAGGCGTATCTGGCGGGGTCGCTGACCGGTAAGGGTGCCGACGCCCGACGGGGAACGGAACAGGGGGGATCCGGATTACCCCGCCGGGTGTCGACATTGGTCAGTCCTGAGAGCGTCGCAATGCGACGCAACCGGTCAACTGGGTCTAGCTTGCGACCAGTCGAGCGTCGATGCAAGCGGTTATCGTTCCTGATTGCGACCGAAATCACGTCCGCGCACCTGGCGCGGCGTGGGCGTGGTGACCGCACGGGTCTGCGGACGCGGCAGTGCCGGACCGGTGCGCACCGGTGCACGGCCTGCTTGCGGCAGCGGCGCGCTGGGCCGCGACGACGACGGGTCGCGGCCGAAGCCGCGCGGCGGCAGCACCGGGCCGGTGCGCACCGGCCGCTGCAGCTGTGGCGGCGGCCGCGAATCGCGCACCCTCAACTCCGGTCTCTGGCGGATCTGCCCGACACCCGGGGCGGGCTGCCGGCCGCGATTGCGCTCGATGATGCCGGGGATCTTGTCGCTGCCGTGCGCGTTGCGGTTGTAGTAGCCGGGGTTGTTGCCGTAGTCCGGGCGGTGCGGGCGGTTGTTGTAGGGAGGGTGGTAATAGCGCGGATAACCGTAGCCGCCGCCGTTATAGCCATACGGATAGCCGTAGCCGCCGCCGTAGTAGCCGTTGCCGTAACCGCCGTAACCGATGCTGCCATAGGGCGCGCCGTAGCCCTCGTAATACTCGGTGGACGGCCGGCCGTAGTAATAGTCACCCGGGCCATCGCGGTAGGCGTAGTCGCTGATACAGCCGCTGAGCGCGAGCGCCGCGACGGTGGCGATGAAGATTTGACGGATCATGTCGCACCTTAGCCTGTGTGCCGGTAGATGCCGAGCATCGGCCTGTGGCGTTGAATCCGTGCTTAATTTGGCGTGCGCTGTCCGATGCCAGCTGAACCGTTACGCCAGCTGAAGGTTTCCGGCAGCTTCGGATACGCTACGGCGATGCCCCATACCGATGCCATCGCGCTTCCGCAGTACCACGATATCCTCGCCGCCGCCGCGCGGATCGCGCCGTATGCGCACGTCACCCCGGTGCTGCGCTGCGCGACGCTCGATGCGCTGGCCGGCGGCGAGATCCATTTCAAGGCCGAGCACCTGCAGCGCAGCGGCGCGTTCAAGTTCCGCGGCGCCTGCAATGCGGTGTGGTCGCTCGGCGACGACGATGCCGCGCACGGCGTGGTCACGCATTCGTCGGGCAATCACGGCGCGGCGCTGGCGCTGGCGGCGCGCACGCGCGGCATGCCCTGCCATGTGGTGGTGCCGGCCGGCGCGGTGCGCAGCAAGGTCGCCGCGATCCAAGCCTACGGCGCGACCGTGCACCGCTGCGCGCCGGGCCTCGCCGCGCGCGAAGCCGCCTGCGCCGACGTGCAGGCGGTCACCGGCACCGAACTGGTGCATCCCTACACCGATGCGCGGGTGGTCGCCGGTCAAGGCACCGCCGCGCTCGAGCTGCTCAATGCCGTGCCGCCGCTCGACGTCGTGGTGGTGCCGGTCGGCGGCGGCGGTCTGGCCGCCGGCACGCTGATCGCCTGCGCGGCGCAGTCGCCGGACACGCAGGTGATCCTCGCCGAACCGACTGGCGCGGCCGATGCGTTTGCGTCGCTGGCGGCGGGCGAACGCCGCGTCGATGTCGTGCCCGACACGATCTGCGACGGCCTGCGCGGCACCATCGGCGCGGCCAATTTCGCGCGACTGCAGGCCGCCGCGATCGAGGTGTTGACCGTCGACGACGCGCAGACCATCGCTGCGATGCGGCTGCTGTGGCAGCGCAGCAAGCAATTGGTGGAACCGTCGTCGGCGATCGCGCTGGCGGCGGTGCTCGCTGCCCGCACGCGCTTCGCCGGACAGCGCGTCGGCATCATCCTGTCCGGCGGCAACGTCGACCTCGGCGCACTGCCTTGGCCGGCGGACTGAACGGACGGCGTGCGCGTCGCCGGTGGCGCTGGCCGCTGCGGCTGCTGGCGCTGTGCGCGCTGTGGCCGATCGCCGTGGCGGTGCACATCGTCGGCGTCGGCGCACGCGACCAAGCCGCGCCGGCCGATGCGATCGTGGTACTCGGCGCTGCCGCCTACGATGCCAGACCGTCGCCGGTGTTCGCCGCGCGGCTGCAACACGGCGTCGAGCTATACCGCGCCGGCACCGCCGGCACGCTGATCATCACCGGCGGATTCGGCACCGGCGCGCGCTATGCGGAATCGCAGGTCGGTCAGCGCTATGCGCAGCGTCACGGCGTACCGGGGCCGGCGATCCTGATCGAAACGCAGTCGCGCACGACCTACGAGAACCTCGTGCAGGCACGCGCGCTGATGCGTGCGCATGGCCTGCAACGGGTGATCGTGGTCAGCGATCCGCTGCACATGGCGCGCGCGCTGCGGCTGTGCCGCAAGCTCGGCATCGATGCGCTCGGCTCGCCGACACCGAGCACGCGCTTCCGCAGTTTCGGCACGCGCTGGAATTTTCTGCTGCGCGAGGTGTACTTCTTCCATCGCGATCTGTTCGCGGGATCGCGCTGAAGGCGGCGACGCCATCATCGCCTCGACGCCACCCCGCGCCGCGCGCCGTCGGCCGTCGCGCGCATCGCGACTGCCCATCAAAATCACGGCACGTGCTGCAACGGCCGCGTCACCGGACTCGTGCGCGGGGGTACGCAGCGTCGCTCAGTGCGCGCCGCCGAGCTGGGCCATGCCGTCGCCGAGCACCCTGCGCGTGGCGGCCGCGCGTGGTGCCAGCGGCAGATCGGCGAGCGCGTCGAGTATCCAGCCGAACGACCGGCAGCGCGCGTCGCGGCTCGCGGCATCGCTGCCTTCGGCGGTCATGCCGATCACCAAGCCGTCATGCAGCAGCATCGCGGTGACGACCGCGGATTTCAGCGTCTGCGTCGCCGCATCGGCATCGTAGGGCTGGCGCGGCGACTGCAGGCCGCTCGCGGCGATGTCGGTGAGCGCGCGCTGCAAGCGCTGGCGGTTGTCGGGGCTGAGTCGGTTGGCGATCTCGGCGATCGCGGCAAGACTGCGGTCGGCGGTCGGATCGAACAGCATGCACAGTTCGCGCGCGTCGTCGGGCTGCCGCGCGGCAGCGTGGGTGGCTTGGAACAACGCATCGATCTGCGCATCCGGCGCGCGCATCAGCATGTCGCCGGCGCTGGCCAGCAGCGCGGCCGGATCGGGTTGCGACAGCTCGACGGTGTGCTTCTGGGCATCGGCGTGCGGCGCGTGCGCGGCGGCATCGGGTGGCGACAGCTCGACAGTGTGCTCCTGGGCATCGGCGCGCGGTGCCTGCGCGGCGACATCGGGTTGCGACAGCTCGGCGGCGTGCTCCTGCGCATCGGCGCGCGGTGCGTGCACGGCGACGGCGAGCAGCAGGGCGAGGCAGGTGGCGGGAAGCGATACGCGCATCGTGTCGGTGACCGGTGTGGGGGGCGCGGCGAGTTTATTGGCCGGCAACTGAACGCGGCGAATGCACCTCGGCCATGCCGTGGGTCGGTGCCTGCGCGCTGACTGCTGATGGCGAACCACCGATCGCAGATCGTCGCCGGAAGAAGCGATCGCTCAGCGCCGCCGCACCGGAATCCGCGACAGCGGCACCGATACGACGTCGAAGCCGCCGTCGCGGATCGGTGCGCCCGGTGGCGGTGCCCACGCGACGGCGTAGATCACTTCCCACGTCGCCGGCAGCCGCGCATCGGCCTTGCCGTTCGCGCAGGCGGTCTGCGGATCGCCATCCGCGTCGGCACCTGCAGCGGCATGCGCGCTCGCCTGCGCATACGCCTGGGCGGCGGCGGCAAAACGCGCCTTGCCGGTCAGCGTGTGGCGG
The DNA here is from genome assembly GCA_050737635.1 of Luteimonas sp. GTDB lineage: Bacteria > Pseudomonadota > Gammaproteobacteria > Xanthomonadales > Xanthomonadaceae > Luteimonas. The sequence goes on from JBOHYD010000239.1 coordinate 6,474, forward strand.
CGGCCGGCCATCGCATTGGTCGCGCCGATCGCGCGCAGCGCGCGCATCAGCGCCGGCAGACCGTCGTAGCGCGGCACAAACACGTCGCGGTCGAGCACCGGGTTGCGAAATCCCGCCTGCATCAGCGCGTCGCCGAACTGCGCGATCGACGCGAACGTGCTGACGTGCGGCGCGGCATCGGCGTGCGCGAACGCCGCGCGCAGCTCGTGCAGGGTGTCGGTGCCGAAGGTCGAACACAGCAGCAAGCCGCCGGGTTTGAGCACGCGCCGGAAGCCGGCGAACACAGCGGCAAGGTCGTCGACCCATTGCAGGCACAGGTTGCAGAACAGCACGTCGACCAAGCCGTCGGCGAGCGGCAGTGCGCGCGCATCGGCGTTGATGCGGTCGAGCGGGCGCTGCAGAGGGTTCCAGCCGCTGCGCGTGGCGG
>JBOHYD010000240.1:0-5566 GCA_050737635.1 Luteimonas sp.
GCGCGAGACCGACACGCTCGCCGCGCTCGGCTTCGAGGTGTCGCGCACCGGGCCGCAATCGCTGCTGCTGCGCAGCGTGCCGGCGCTGCTCGGCGATGGCGACGTCGAAGCGCTGCTGCGCGACGTGCTCGCCGACCTGCGCGAGCACGGCCAGAGCCGGCGCATCGCTGGTGCGCGCGACGCGCTGCTGTCGACGATGGCCTGCCACGGCGCGGTGCGCGCCAACCGCCGGCTGACGATTCCCGAAATGAACGCGCTGCTGCGCGCGATGGAAATCACCGAACGCTCCGGGCAGTGCAACCATGGCCGCCCGACCTGGTCGCGCTTCAGCCTGGCCGAGATCGACCGTTGGTTCCTGCGAGGGCGTTGAAGAGGCGCGTTCAGGCCATTCGCGACCTGTCCGCCGCCGCCGGAAAACTACCTCGCTGTAGCGATCGCCACGGGTGAAAAACACGACCCGAGCGCGTCGCACTGATCCTTGTCCCTGGAGTTTCGATGTTCCCGATCCACGCTTCGCCATCGCGTCATGCTCGATACCGCAGCCTGACCAGCGGACGCCTGCGCGACGCGCTGTGCGCCGCGGTGCTCACCGCAGTGCTCGCAGGCAGTGCGCACGCGCAGACCGTGCCGCCAGCGACATCACCGCCAGCGACGTCACCGACACCGCCGTCCTCGGTACCGCTGGCGATGCCTGCGGCTACGCCAGTGCCGGCAGCCGCCACGGCGCTCGCGCCGCTCGGGTATCCGCCGGTGCCGCTGCTGTGGAAGATGTCCGACGCCGACAACGCGGTGTATCTGCTCGGTTCGTTCCACCTGCTCAGGCCCGACGACTATCCGCTGTCCAATGACGTCAACGCCGCGTTCGCCGATGCCCGGGCGCTGGTGTTTGAACTGCCGCCGGCCGAGATGGCATCGCCGCAGCTCGGTGTGCAGATGGCGCAGGCTGCGCTGCGCACCGACGGCACCACACTCGACAGCCAGCTGTCGCCGGCGACGCGCGCCAAGCTGGTGACGTGGCTCGGCATGCACGTCGTGCAGCTGCAGACCAGCGGACTGACGCCGCAGGCGCTGCAGAAATTCGAACCGTGGTTTGTCGCGCTGATGGTGACGCTCGGCGAGCTCGCCGGACATGGGCTCGATCCGGCGCTCGGCGTCGACCGGCATTTTATGGATGCCGCAGCCGCGGCCGGCAAGCCGAGCATCGGCTTCGAGACCGGCGCCGAACAGGTCGCATTCCTCGACGGCATGGCGACGACCGAGCAGCTGCAGTTTCTCGACGAGGCGTTGTCGCCGCCAAGCGAGGGCGACGAGGATCCCGACACCCTGCACGCCGCCTGGCGTGCCGGCGACGCCGATGCGCTGTGGAACGGCATGGCTGCGGAGATGAAATCGCGTTATCCCGACCTCTACCAACGCATCAACGTGTCGCGCAACGACGCGTGGCTGCCGAAAGTCGAATCGCTGCTCGCGCGCCCCGGCAGCGACAACACCCTGGTCGTCGTCGGCAGCCTGCATCTGATCGGCGCTGACGGCATCGTCGCCAAGCTGCGCGCGAAGGGCTATGCCGTCGAGCGCATCTGCTCGGTCTGCGTGGAAGCCGGGCAGGCGGTGGATGTCAGCAAAGTGCGCTGATCGCCGGCGTGGGCCGGTTGTGGAGCTGCGATATTCGTGGCCGCTCCCGCAATGGCCGCTGCCTCAAGTTCAGTCGAGCATGGCCGCGTCGACCTGCAGCAGCGTGATGCAGTCCACCGGGCACGCCGGCACACACAGCGCGCAGCCGGTGCACAGTGATTCGATCACCGTGTGCATGCGCTGGCTGCCGCCGATGATGGCGTCGACCGGGCAGGCCTGGATGCATTTGGTGCAGCCGATGCAGTCGGCTTCGACGATCAGCGCGACGCGGTTCGCCTGGTGCGTGCCGCGAGCGCGATCGTAGGGGCGGGATGGCAGGTTTAACAGTGTTGCGATCGCGCGTGCGCCGGCATCGCCGCCCGGCGGACAACGATCGACGCCGGCGCTGCCATCGGCCATCGCTTGCGCGTAAGGCCAGCAGCCGTCGAATCCGCACTGCCCGCACTGCGTCTGCGGCAGCAGGCGGTCGAGGCGTTCGACCAAGGCGAGCCGGGAATCGGAAATGGGGAATGGGGAATGAGGGCCGGCGGAGACAGGTATCGGCATCGCCGATGCCGCCTGTCCGATTTTCGATTTCCGATTTTCGATTTCCGGCATCACCGCACCGGCATCCCCGCCTGCGCGCCGTCGTCGATGCCGAGCAGAAACAGATCGCCGCCGTCGACGCCCGCCGACAGGATCATCCCCTCGCTGATGCCGAAGCGCATCTTGCGCGGCGCGAGGTTGGCGATGAACACCACGCGGCGGCCGACGAGGGTTTGCGGCGCGCCGTAGCTGGCGCGGATGCCGGAAAAGATCTGCCGCGCGCCGAGGTCGCCGGCATCGAGCTCGAAGCGCAGCAGCTTGTCGGAGCCGTCGACCGTTTCGCAGACGCGCACGATGCCGATGCGCAGGTCGAGTTTGGCGAAGTCGTCGATGCTGATGACAGCGCTCGGCGTAGCAGCGGCGGAAGCCGCGATGCGCTTGTCGGGCTTGCCCGTTTGGGATTCCGGGCTGTTTGTTACGCTCGGGTTCACGGTCGCGGCTTGATCGGCTTCGCCATTGAGAGCCGTCGCTCCCACAGGTTGCGACGGGGTCTGCATGGTGTCCTTGCTGGCCTCGGTCATCGCGGCGATCTGCTTCGGGTCGATACGCGTGAACAGCGCCGCGTAGGGCTGGATGGCATGGTCGAGCAGCGCTGCGTCGATGTCGCTCCACAGCGTCAGCGGCGCGGCGAAGAAGTCCTCGATCGCGCCCGCGGTGGCCGGGATCACCGGCTTCAGTGCGATCGCGAGCACGCGGAACAGATTCAGCCCCTGCGTGCACACCGCCTGCAGTTCGGCGTCGGCGCCGTCCTGCTTGGCCAGGACCCACGGCTTGCGTTCGTCGATGTAGCGATTGGCCTCGTCGGCGAGCGCCATCGTCGCGCGCAGCGCGGCGGCGGCATCGTTGCGCTCGTAGGCGGCGCGGATCGGCGTGAGCGCTTCGACGAAGCGCGCATACGTCGCCGGATCCGGCAGCGTCGCGGCCAACCGGCCACCGAAGCGTTTTTCGATGAAGCCCGCACAACGGCTGGCGAGGTTGACGAACTTGCCGACCAGATCGGCATTCACCCGCGCGACGAAGTCCGACAGGTTGAGGTCGAGGTCGTCGACGCCGCCCGACGACTTGGCAGCAAAGTAGTAACGCAGCGCTTCCGGCGCGAGGCCGCTGTCGAGATAGGCGCGCGCCAGCACAAAGGTGCCGCGCGATTTCGACATCTTGGTGCCGTCGACGGTCAGATAGCCGTTGACGTGCAGCCGGGTCGGTGCGCGCATGCCGGCACCGTGCAGCACCGCCGGCCAGAACAGGCCGTGAAAATTGACGATGTCCTTGCCGATGAAGTGGTGCAGCTCGGCGTCGCTGTCGGGCGCGAGATAGTCGGAGAAGTCGAGACCCGCGCGCGCGCACAACGCCTGAAAGCTGCTCAGATAGCCGATCGGCGCGTCGAGCCACACATACAGAAACTTGCCGGGATGCCCGGGGATCTCGAAGCCGAAATACGGCGCGTCGCGCGAGATGTCCCAGGCGCGCAAGCCGCCGTTGCTGTCCAGCCACTCCATCAACTTGGCCTTGACGCCGGGCACCGCGACGTCGCCGGCCAGCCAGTCGCGCAAAAACGTCTCGAACCGGCCGACCTCGAAGAAGAAATGCTCGGATTCGCGCAGTTCCGGTGTCGCGCCGCTGACCACCGAATACGGCGACTTGAGTTCGGTCGGCGAGTAGGTCGCGCCGCAGTGCTCGCAGTTGTCGCCGTACTGGTCGGGGGTTCCGCAGTTGGGGCAGAGGCCCTTGACGTAGCGGTCGGGCAAAAACATCCCGCGCACCGGGTCGTAGAGCTGCGCGACCGAGCGCCGCGCGATGTCGCCGTTGGCGTCGAGCCTGGCGTAGATCGTCTCGGTTAGCGTGCGGTTGCCATCGGAGTTGGTCGAGTCGTAATGGTCGAACGCGACCCCGAACGCAGCGAAGTCGCGCTCGTGCGACGCCTGCACATCGGCGATGAACGCTTCCGGCGTGCTGCCGGCTTTTTCGGCGGCCAGCATGATCGGCGTGCCGTGGGTGTCGTCGGCGCAGACGAAGTGCGTGATCGCGCCACACATCCGCCGCGCGCGCACCCAGATGTCGGCCTGGATGTAGCCCACCAGATGGCCGAGATGCAACGGGCCGTTGGCATAGGGCAGGGCGGACGTGACGAGCGCGGTGCGAGGCATATGCGACAGGCTTCGGCGGGGCGCGCGAGTATCGCATGCGCCTAAAAATCGGTCCTGAAAATGCCTTGCAACGCTAATTGCCAGCGTTTTTGCCTTTGCCGAACCGATCAGCGGCTGATGAGATTGCTTGAGCGTCTGAGCGCAGGTGCAGCCATCGCCGGCATCGCAGACATCGGCAGGCGATGGAATCAGCGATCGGTCATCTCAGGCAAGGCCATCGCATGGCGCGCTGCTGGTTGCGTGCTGTGACGAGGGTGCGCTTTGGGCAGGTACGGACGCGGCAGGCCCGTTGGTGTTCTTGTTGCTGCCGCGCGGTCACCGGCTGTGTGGATCGGCATAGCGGCCATCCTTGGCCGGGTCCGCGAGCGAAGAAAATTTTCGTCCGATCGAGGCGCAATTACTGCACGAAATTGGCGAGGATGAGCCGGGGCTGAGTGTCCAGTGTCGCGTCGATGTAACAGTTCCGATTAATCGGGTCGGCGTCTATCGCGAACGTACCGGTCGCGTTGCTATAACGGCCGGCGATCGTGCCGGGGCCGCATCTCAGTACAGGGTGGGCAAGCGCGAAATTGCGGATCGTGAGCTGGTTGAGGCTCGCGGAGGTGGAATTCATGCTCCATGGCAGGCCGCTGGCGGTGACTCGGCTGCACTCACCGGGACCGGAAAAAGTGGCCGAGGTGATTCGGGCTCCGCCAGCGGCATCGGTGGTGCCGACCAGGGCGACGGTGCAGTTGTTGGTGAAGAATTCTTGTTGCACGAAGATCGAGCCGCGCATCGTGAACGGCGTATTGGCCGGTGTAATGCGGTCGGCGAAGGCCGGGGAGACGGCACCTAGAGCCAGCGCGGAACCTATGAGGAGCGTTTTGAAAGCATGCATCGGACGGATACCTCTTTTTTGGAGTTGACAGCCGGCGCGTCACGCCGGATTGGAGTGCTCCGCGCAGATGGCGGCATGCACGTAGTGCGTGCCGGAACGCTACGCTGAACTTCGACATCATTGCATGGTTTGATGCGCTCCCGGCTGCGCGGCTGGCTTGATTACATAAAAATTGCGGCATATTTCTCATATTAAATGTGACAAGAAGCAAATTTTTGTGTTCGCCAACAAGAAGGCGAACGTCCCGAATTGCAATCCGCCGGCCCGTCGCGCAGCCGGCCGGGATGACGATTGTTTGGCTGCTGCTCCGGCTTTTGCCGTCGTGCGC
>JBOHYD010000241.1:0-2769 GCA_050737635.1 Luteimonas sp.
CCGCACCACCTGCCCCAAGTCGTACACAAACACCTTGCCATCGCCGATCTTGCCGGTACCGGCGGCCTTGATGATCGCCTCGACCACCGCGTCGGCGCGCGCGTCGACCACCGCGACCTCGAGCTTGATCTTGGGCAGGAAGTCGACCACGTACTCGGCCCCGCGATACAGTTCGGTGTGGCCCTTCTGGCGGCCGAAGCCCTTGACCTCGGTGACGGTGATGCCGGTGATGCCGGCCTCGGCCAGCGCCTCGCGCACGTCATCGAGCTTGAAGGGCTTGATGATGGCCATGACCATCTTCATCGCGCACGTCTCCTGGTGGTGTCGGCAAGAGCATAACGCGTGCCTAGTGACCGCTGAACCGACGGGCGGGGCAGCGGCGCGGATACAGCCGTGCGACAAACCGGCCGTTGGCCGGGGATCGGGGGTTTTCCTACAATACCCAGCGGTCGCCGCCGACGGCGCCCATCGCGACGGCGCGGTCATGCTGGGCGCGCCAACGGAGACCACACCATGATCGACCTCAACCACATCGACGACCTCGCTCGCCGCCTCAGCGGCCTAGTGCCGCCCGGCCTGCGCGAAGGCCGCGAAGAGCTGCAGGAAAACTTCAAGGCCGTGCTGCAGACCGGCTTGGCCAGGCTCGACCTGGTGACCCGCGAGGAGTTCGACGTGCAGCGCGCGGTGCTGCTGCGCACGCGCGAAAAGCTCGAGGCGCTGGAGCGCCAGGTCGGCGAGCTCGAAGACCTCGCCGCCGCCGCGGCATCACCCGCCACCTCGCCCCACTGAGCCCGCCGCCATGGGGCTTGCGCTCGTGCATGGACGCGCGCGCGTCGGCGTGGCTGCGCCGGCCGTGCAGATCGAGGTGTATCTGGCCGGCGGCCTGCCGCGGATGGCGATCGTCGGCCTGCCGGAAGCCGCGGTGCGCGAATCCAAGGACCGTGTGCGCGCGGCGATCCAGTGTGCGCAATACGAGTTCCCGGCGCGGGTCATCACCGTCAACCTGGCGCCTGCCGATCTGCCGAAAGACGGCGGCCGCTTCGACTTGCCGATCGCACTCGGCATCCTCGCCGCCAGCGGACAGATTCCGCAGGATGCGCTGAACGGCTACGAGTTTCTCGGCGAGCTCGGCTTGACCGGCGAGCTGCGCGCGGTCGACGGCGTGCTGCCGGCGGCGCTCGCGGTCGCGCGCGCCGGCCGCAAGCTGATCGTGCCGCTCGCCAATGGCGCAGAAGCGGCGCTCGCCTCGAACCTCGTCGTGTTCACCGCGCGCACGCTGCTCGAGGTCTGTGCGCAATTGAACGGCAGCAAGACGCTGCCTCGCGCCGTCGCACCGCTGACGCGGCGCGAATGCGGCCCGGACATGAGCGACGTGCGCGGCCAGCTGCATGCACGCCGCGCGCTCGAAATCGCCGCCGCCGGTGGCCACCACCTGCTGCTGGTCGGACCGCCCGGCTGCGGCAAGACCCTGCTCGCATCGCGATTGCCCGGCCTGCTGCCCGATGCGAGCGAGACCGAAGCGCTGGAAACCGCCGCGATCGCGTCGGTCAGCGGCCGCGGCCTCGATCCGGCACGCTGGCGCGAGCGCCCGTTTCGCGCTCCGCATCACACCGCAAGCGCAGTCGCCTTGGTCGGCGGCGGCACCGAACCGAGACCCGGCGAAATCTCGCTCGCGCACCAGGGCGTGTTGTTTCTCGACGAGTTGCCCGAGTGGGACCGTCGTGCGTTGGAAGTGCTGCGCGAGCCGCTCGAGTCCGGCGTGGTGACCATCTCGCGTGCGGCACGGCAAAGCGAGTTCCCGGCGCGATTCCAGCTGGTCGCGGCGATGAATCCCTGCCCCTGCGGCTGGGCCGGCGACGTGTCGGGCCGCTGCCGCTGCCTGCCCGACGCGATCCGCCGCTACCGCGGACGCCTCTCCGGTCCGCTGCTCGATCGCATCGACCTGCATATCGACGTGCCGCGCCTGCCGCCATCCGACCTGCGCCCGGATGCGCCGAATGGCGAATCCAGCGCCGCGATCCGCGCGCGCATCGAAGCGGCGCGGCAGATCCAGCATCGGCGCGCCGGAAAACCCAATGCCCAGCTCAACCAGGCCGAAACGATGGCCGTCTGCCGCCTGCAGCCGCGCGACCAGCAGCTGCTGGAACGCGCGATCGACGCCTTGCAGCTCACCGCGCGCTCGATGCACCGCATTTTGCGCGTCGCCAGGACGATTGCGGATCTGGTGGATGCCGCCAACATCGCAAGTCCGCATCTTGCCGAAGCCTTGGCATACCGGGGAGCGGGCCACGGGCTCGCGGCAACCTCCGGATAAGTCGCCGTTGACTGCCCGGGCCGCGGTTTGCGCGACTACCGCCGCCATGGCGGGCGATCACGGCCTTGCCTAGAATCCGCGCATGCTCGCTCGTGCCCTGATCATCCTGCTGGTGGTCCTCAACCTCGGCGTCGCGGCGTGGTGGATCTCGCGTCCCGAAGCGGTGGCTGAGGAGACGGTTGCGCAGACCGAGGATGTGCCGCGACTGCGGCTGCTGAGCGAAGTGCCGGCCGGTGAACGCCGCGCGATCGCCGCGGTGGCGGCACAAGCGCAGGCGACGGCGGTCAGTGCCGCGATGCCGATGGACACGACCGCGGTAGCCGGCGAAACCGCGGCCGCCGACAAGGTCTCGCGGCCGCCCGCCGAGCCCGCCGCCGATACTGTCAGTGTCAGTGTCAGTGCCAGTGCCAGTGCCAGTGCCAGTGCCAGTGCCAGTGCCAGTGCCAGTGCCAGTG
>JBOHYD010000242.1:0-10621 GCA_050737635.1 Luteimonas sp.
CGTGGCGGCATCGCCGCGCTGCCACTGCGCGGCCAGCCGCGCGGCCTGCTGCAGCCGGTCGCGCACGCGGGCGCGCAGCTCGCGGGTGGCGGCGACGGTGTAGGTGACCGCCAAAATCTCGGCCACGCGGCGGCCGTCGGCGATCACCGCGCGCACAAACAATCCGGCCAGCGCGTAGGTCTTGCCGGTGCCGGCGCTGGCTTCGAGCAGGGTGCGCGCGTCGAGGCGTGTGTCGAATACAACGTCGCTCATGGCAGCAACTCGCGGGCGTCGAACGGCGTGGCGGAGCGGAGCGCGGCGAAGATCGCCCGCGCGGCGGCGGCGAATGCCGCGCGCGCGGCGGCGTCGCCGTCGGCAAACGGATCGCGGCCGCGCAGCGCGAGACGCGTAGCGGCATCGGCTTCGGCATGCACATAGTCGTCGCCCAGCCACTGCTGCTGCGCGGCGCGCAGACCGGCATCGGCATCGGCGGCGGTCCACAGCACAAAGCCGCTCTTGGGCAGAAACGCCAGCGGCGCGCGGCGCATCCGCCGCTGCAGTGCGACCAGCGACCACAGCGCGGCGCGCGCGGCGTTCGCCGGCAGCGGCGGCAGCGCGTGCAGCTGCGGCGGCGCGTCTTTGGTTGCACCGGCCTGCAGTTGGTAGACCGCGATGCCGAGCACCGCGCCGACCAGTGCATCGAGGCCGTGGCGCAGCGCATGGCCGCCGTGCACGCCGCCGCCGCGCAGCGCCACGCGCAAGGCGCCCGGCGCGTGCACGTCGCGCAATTGGCCGCGCAGGGTGACGGTGCCGCCATCGCCGCCGCCGTCGAGCGCACGGTCGAGCGCGATGTCCACCGGCCGCGTGGTGGCCTCGCCGCCAAACCCGGCGGCCAGCGCGGCCTGCGCGAAGGGTTCGACCACATCGAGCAACGCCGCCAGCGTGGCGCGGCCGTCGGCCCCCGGCGCGACCTGCGCGCGCGCCAGCAGGTGCGCGTGCAGCGGCGTGAGCGGCGGCCGCTCGCCGTCACTTAGCCACGCCGCGAACACCCGCTCACGCAGGCCATACGCGGCCAGCGCATCAGGCGCGCCGAAGGGTTCGTGTTCGGCGAGTGGCGGCTCGTCTTCCGGCAGGCGCAGGCCCAAGCCCTCGCGCAGGTACAGCGCCTGCGGCTGCAGCAGCGCGCGGCGCAGCGCGTCCAGGCCGACCACCGCGCCGGTCGCCACGCCGTCGTCGTCGTGGTCATCGGCCGGCGAACGCGGCGCGGCAAACACCGGCAGCGCCGGCATCGGCGGCGCGTCGGCCACCCGCCAACGCGCGTCGTAGCTGAAACGTCGCCGATCGCCGATCGCCTCATCGACGTGCGCGGCACCGAACGCGGCCGGCGAAAACGGCTGCAGCGCATGGCGCACGACCAGCGCATCGCGTACCGCATCGGCATCGCCGTGGTGATAGCGCGCGGCGCTGTCGAGCAGTTCGGCGACCACCGACGACGGCGCGCGCGCGCTGCCGTCGTACGCGTCGACCCCCTGCCAGCTCAGATAAAACGTGCGCGACGCCGATGCAAACAGCTGCAGAAACAGATAGCGGTCGGCATCGCGGCGCGCCGGATCGCCGACGCGGCGGTCGCTGGTGGCGAGGCTGCGGGTGATGCGGTTGAGCGGGTCGCGCGCGTCGACGCCGGGGAACGCACCGTCGTCCATGCCGAGCACGCAAATCACCTCGAACGGGATCAGCCGCATCGGCACCATGCGGCCGAAGCAGATGCCGCCGGACAGAAACGGTGCGCGCGCATCGGCCTGTCGGAGGTCGGCGAGCAGCTGGTCGCGGACCACCGCATGCGCGACCGGCGCATCGAAACCGGCGGCGTCAGCGCCCTGCGCAAATTCCGCGACCGCCTGCCGCAGCCGCGCCAGCGTGCGCGCGTCGTGCGGCTCGCGCGGCTCGTCGCCAAACAGCGCGCTCAGCACCTGCGCGAGCCGCGCCGCCCAGGCCTGCGGCGGATGCGGACCGGCCAGCAGGCGCGAGGCCTCGCGCAGCCGCGCGATCAGCGCCAGCAGCGCATCCAGCGCGCGTGACGCCTGGCCTTCGAGCTCCGGCCACGGCGCGATCCCGGCGATGTCGGTGTCGTCGCCGGACGCATAGCCGAGCAGCAGGCGGTCGAGCGCGAATGCGAACGTGTAAGCGTCGCTGGCGTCGCCGCCGCTGTCGGGTCGCTGCCGGTCCGCATCCGCCAAGCGATCGCGATCGCCGGCATCGAAGCCGGCGCGCGCGCCGGCCGCCTGCAGCCAGGTCTGCAGACTGCCGCGCATCGCGTCATCGATGCCGAAACGCGCCGCCACCGCCGGCACCGCGACCAGGTCGATGAGCTCGGCCAGGGTCGGCGCGCGCAGCGGCAGGTCGAGCAGCCGCGCGAACGCATCGGCCATCGCTGCGCTGGCCAGCGGACTGGTGTCGGCGATGGTGTACGGCAGCTCGCGCGATGTGCCGAGCGCGCCGCCGAACACCGCCTCGATGTGCGGCGCATACCGGTCGATGTCCGGGGCGAGCACGGCGATGGCGCGCGGCGGCAGCGGCGCATCGCCGGCGGCCGGCGCGGCCTCGAGCAGGGCGCGCAGCTGGTCGTGCAGCACCTGCACCTCGCGCAGCCGAGTGTGGCAGGCGTGGAACTGCAGGCTGGCGTCGCCGCGATCGACCGTCGCGCGCGGCCATGCGGCGACAGCGGCCAATGCGCCCGGCGCGGTCGAACGGTCCGCCGCACTGTCACCGGCCAGCACGTCGACGTTGTCGAGCACGTCGGCCTGCAGCCGCCCGAGCAGGGTCGCGTGCGTGGGTTGCACGAAGGCCTGGGCCTCGTAGCGCGCGGCGACCGCGTCGCCGCCGCCGAGCGCGGCGATAAAATCGCGCTCGGCCTGCCCCCATGCCGCGAGCAGCGGATTGCCGGTCGCAAACGCCGCGTCGTCGGCCGGCGCGTAGTCGTGCGCCCAGCGCGCCAGGTCGCCCCAGAACACGCGGCTCGGGGTGTGCAGATAAAACTCCTGCACGCCGGCGCGGGCCTGGCTGACGATCACCTGCAGCACGTCGGGCGAGACGTTCTGGCAGGCAAACACCGACAGCCGCGGCGGCAGCCCCGCCGGTGCCTGCGCGGCGTCGCCAGCGAAGCGCGCCAGGTAATCGCCGATGCGGCGCGCACGGTGCGCACGGCCGGCGGCGACCGCGCGCCACAGCTGCGCCTGCGGGTCGTCGGGCTCGGCACCGGCCTCCCAGCGCAGCAGCAGATCGCGTCGCCAGGCCTGGTATTTTTCGAAGGTCTCGGCCAGCGCGCAGGCCAGCGACCAGGCCTTGCGGCCGCCGTGCGCGCCGTCGTCGGCCAGAAAGCGCCGCCACGCCGGCGGCGGCGCGCGACGCAAGCACTGCAGCAGCCGCCAGCGCAGGCTGTCGGGACGCAGCCGGTCGCCGACGGCGGCGCGGCCGAGATTGCGGTCGAGCGCCTCGTCGACAAACTCGCCCGGGGTTACAAACCGCACGTTGGCGCAGATGCCGGTGCGTTCGGCCAAGGCCTGCTGCAACCAGCGCCGCATCGAAAACTGCGGCACCAGCACCACCTCCGGACGCAGCCAGTCGTCATCGACCGGCGCGCGCAGGCGCTCGGCAAGCAGCCCGGCCAGCACATCGAGCGCATTGGAGTGATAGAGGCGGAAGTCGCTGGGCCGTGCGTGCATCGCGGCATGATGCCGGAGCAATGGCGCCACCGACGAGACGCGGCGTTGCGCGATCGCACGACGCCGCGACAGCAATCGTCGACCGGCTCCTATACTGTCGAGTACAGTCTAATGGTCGCGTTCAGGCACACGCCGACAAGCTTACGGCGGTGCCATGCCCGTGTCGTCTTGCCGTGGTGACCCTCGCCACGGCATCACGGCCTTGCCGCCTTACGCTGCATCCACCCAACCACACCGTTGCCAATCCTCGCCCCCGTATGTCCACCGAGCGCTCCCCCGACGCCACCGCCGTCCGCATCGCCGGCCTCCGCCTCGACCGCGGCGGGCACGCGGTGCTGTCCGGCATCGACCTGAGCGTGCCGCGCGGCAGCGTGACCGCGGTGCTCGGGCCGTCGGGCAGCGGCAAGTCGACCCTGCTCGCCGCGCTCACCGGCGAACTGGCACCGGCGGCGGGCACGGTCGAGGTGTTTGGCCAGCGCGTGCCGCAGCGCCAGCGCGCGCTGCTCGAGCTGCGCAAGAGCATCGGCGTGCTGCTGCAGGGCAACGGCCTGCTGACCGACCTGACCGTGGCGGAGAACATCGCGCTGCCGCTGCGCACCCACACCCGACTGCCGCGCGAGGTGATCGCGCGGCTGGTCGCGATCAAGCTGCACGCGGTCGGTCTGCGCGCGGCGGCGGGCTTGTACCCACGCGAGCTGTCCGGCGGCATGGCGCGACGCGTGGCGCTGGCGCGGGCGCTGGCGCTCGACCCGCCGCTGATGATCTACGACGAGCCGCTGACCGGGCTCGACCCGATCGCCGCCGGGGTGATCATGAGCTTGATCTCGCGGCTCAACGACAGTCTCGGGCTGACCAGCATCATCGTCACCCACCACGTCCACGAGACCCTGCCGGTCGCCGACCGCGCGGTGGTGATCGCCAACGGCGGCATCGTGTTCACCGGCACGCCGGCCGAACTGCAGGCCACCACCGACCCGCTGGTGCTGCAGTTCCTACGCGGCGAGCCCGACGGCCCGATCGCGTTCGACAGCGCGGTGCGGGAGGCGGCGTGATGGCTGTCGCGATGACCCCGCCAGAACTTGCCGTTATCCCGGCGCACGTGCTTGTTGCCGTCATCCCGGCGCAGGCCGGGACCCAACGTGACGTCGTGGTGTGTCGTCAGCGCTGGAACCAGCGACATGGCGGCGTGACGCTGGGTCCCGGCCTGCGCCGGGATGACGCGCAAAACCCCGCTGCACCGTCATTTGCACCGGTTGCGTCGGCATGTGTGTCCGCTGCTGTGCCCGCCGCACCGGCATTCGCCGCGTCTCCGACTCCCGATTCCCGATTCCCGATTCCCGGCCCTTAGATGTCCTTCGCCGACCCCATCCGCTCCATCGGCCGCGCCGGGCTGTTTTCGTTCTCGGTACTGCATGCGTCGAAGCCGACCGCGGATTTCTTCGCCGAACTCGTCCGCGAGATCTACAAGGTCGGCGCGCGCAGCCTGCCGATCATCGCCGTCGGCGGCGCCTTCGTCGGCCTGTCGGTCACCCTGCTCGGCTACCGCGCGCTCGACACCTACGGCGCGTCCAACCAGATCAGCGCGCTGGTCGGCCTCGGCCTGTACCGCGAACTCGCACCGGTGCTGACCGCGCTGCTGTTCATCGGCCGCGCCGGCTCGTCGATCGCCGCCGAGCTCGGCCTGATGCGCGCCACCGATCAGATCACCGCGCTCGGGCTGATGGCGATCGATCCGGTCGGCAAGGCGGTCGCGCCGCGCTTCTGGGCGGCGGTGCTGACCGTGCCGCTGCTGACCGGGCTGTTCTGCAGCCTCGGCATCAGCGCGAGCTATTTCGAGGCCGTGCACGTGATCGGCATCGACGCCGGCACGTTCTGGCAGGTGCTCAAGGACGCGGTGGATTTCCGCAGCGATTTTCTGGTCGCGTTCCAGAAGGCCGCGGTGTTTGGCGGCACCGCGGCGCTGGTCGCGTCTTACGTCGGCTACCACGCCGAGCCAACCATCGAAGGCACCTCGATCGCGACCACGCGCGCGGTGGTCAACGCCTCGCTGCTGGTGCTGATGTTCAACTTCGTGCTGTCCGCCCTCCTGTTTCGCTAGAGGTTTCGTCATGGCTACACATGGTCCACGTCTCGAATTCGCGGTCGGTGCCTTCTTGCTGCTGGCGCTGGCATCGATGCTGGTGCTGGCGGTCGCGTCGACCAACGGCCGGTTCGGCTTCGTCGGCGATACCTACGAGCTCAAGGCGCGCTTCACCAACATCGGGCCGCTGCGGCCGATGGCCCCGGTCAAGATCGGCGGCGTGACCATCGGCCGGGTCGGCGACATCGCGCTCGACCCCAGCAAGCTCGACTCGGTCGTCACGCTCGACATCGACAACCGCTACACCGAGCTGTCCGCCGACACCGCCGCCGGCATCCAGACCAATGGCCTGCTCGGCGAAAGTTACGTCAGCCTGCAGCCCGGCGGCGATCTTGAAACATTGAAACCCGGCGAAGAGATCGCATACACCACGCCGGCCGTCGACATCATCCAAATGGTCGGCAAATACATGTTCGGCGGCGGCACGGCCGCACCGAGCAGCGCGGTTGCCGCCGACGGCAGCGCACCGGCCACGCCCCCCACGCCCACGGAGACACCCACGCCATGACCACCACCCAGGCCGTCAAGCGCCGCCTGATCGCGATCGCGATTGCCTCGACGCTGCTCGTCGCCGCCCCCGGCGCGGTGCTCGCGCAAGCCGCCGCCGCCAAACCGGCCGCCGCCGCCGCGCAGGGTTCGCCGAGCAAGGTCGTGCTCGACAACAGTCAGCGCGTGCTGAGCGCACTCGAAAGCCGCCGCGCCGAATTCACCAAAAACCGCGCGGCGCTGCGGACTTTCATCGACAGCGAGTTCAACACCATGTTCGACCGCGACTACGCCGGCCGCCAGGTGCTCGGCCGCCATGCGCGCGGCGCGTCGGACGCTGATATCAAGCTCTTTTCCGACGCGCTTGCCGACAATCTGATGCAGCGCTACGGTTCGGCGCTGCTCGACTTCAACGCCCAGCTGCGCGTGCGCGTGATCTCCGAGAGTCCGCTGCCGCGCGGCCTCGGCGTCAAGGTGTCGAGCGAGTTTCTGCGCAGCGGCGGCGACGCGATTCCGGTCGACTATTTCGTACGCCGCAACGGCGGCACCTGGAAAGTGTTCGACGTGATGGTCGAAGGCGTGTCCTACGTGCAGACCTTCCGCAAGCAGTTCGACGGCGAGCTGCAGACCAAGTCGATCAGCCAAGTCGCGTCCGAATTGCGCGCCGGCAGCCTGACGCCCGAGTGATGCCAACACCGGCAACAAGCAACCCTGTCGCCGTGGTCCGCCGCGAGGGCGACGCGCTGGTGTTCAGCGGCGCGTTGCTGCGCGACGCAGTGCCGGCGCTGTGGCGCGAGACCGCTCGGTCGGTCGCCGGCGTACGCCGCTTCGACCTGACCGCTGTCGCGCGCATCGACAGCGCCGGGCTGGCACTGCTCGCCGAACTCGGCGCGCGCAGCGGCGGCACCCCGGCCATCGACGGCACGCCGCTCGGCCTCGCCGACCTGCGCGCCGCGTACCGTCTTTCCGGCACCCTCGCTTTCGCGGCCACCTGACAACCACCTACCTCGCGATGGAGCACTCCATGATCCGCCTGCCCCTCACCCATCATGCCGCGCTTTTAGCGTTGATCCTGCTCGCCAGCGCCTGCGCCAATGGTGGCGGTACCCGCGACAGCGCCGCCACCGCCACCGCGGTGCAGGGCGATAGCGCCGCCGCAGACGCGATGCCGACCGCGGATGCCACGCCTATCGACAGCGCCCCCACGCTCGCTGCAAGCGATGCCGCCGCCACGCCGGCGACCGCCGGGGACGGCGCGCCGCCCCCGGCGACGCAGGATTTCAACCCGATCGACGGCGCGCCCTACGACCCGATCGCCGATCCGACGCTGCCGACGCCGAGCCTCGCGCCGGCCAGCTACGACCCGTGGGAACCGCTCAACCGCCGCGTGCACGCGTTCAACAAGGCGGTCGACCGCGCCATCGCCAAGCCGCTGGCCAAGGCCTATGTCCGGGTGGTCCCGCAGCCGGCGCGCAGCGGCGTGACCAACTTCTTCAACAACCTCGGCCAGCCGGTGACGATGGTCAACGCGCTGCTGCAGGGCAAGCCGCAACAGGCCGCGCAGTCGCTCGGCCGCTTTGCGCTCAACACCACGGTCGGCCTCGGCGGCCTGTTCGATCCGGCCAGCCGGGCCAAGATTCCCAACCGCAGCGAAGACTTCGGCCAGACCCTCGGCGTGTGGGGCTGGAAGCGCTCGCGCTACGTCGAGCTACCGCTGTTTGGCCCGCGCACCGTGCGCGATGTCTTCGGCCTGGTCGGCGACGCGCCGCTGTCGCCGGTGCGCTACGTCGAGGACGACTCCACCCGGGTGTTTTTGCAGGGCTTGCAGCTGGTCGATCTGCGCACGCAGCTGTTTCCGCTCGACAACCTGCTGGTCGGGGCCACCGACGAGTACGCGCTGATCCGCGACTCGTGGCTGCAGCGCCGCGACTTCCAGATCTCCGGCGGCAACGGCTCTCGCCGCGACGGCGAACCGTCGCTGCCCGACTACCTGCGCGAGGACGACGACAACCCCAGTCCTCCCGCCGGCGTGATGCCGATCATTCCGGGCAGCGGAGGGGCGTAGGGCCGGGAATCGGGAATCGGGAAAGCATCTCGCCTTTGCCGTCATCCCGGCGCACGCCGGGACCCAGGGTCACGATCGCGGGTCACCAAAACTACCGGCACATCGGACAGGGGTTCCGGCGTGCGCCGGGATGACGGGTCACTGTCCGCCGCATCGCGATCGACCCGTCAACGGACCATCCAACGCTGACGCGCTCCTCGCGCGGCACGTCGTCGCTATTATTCCGCCTCGTCGCTGCCCAGCAGACCCTGCACCTCGGCACCCGGCAGCGTTTCCACGCCCTTGAGCTGACGCTCGATCGCGCGCGTGCGCACGCCGGCCAGCTTGATGCTGTTCTGCACGGTGTCGATCTGGCTGGTGGCTTTTTCGAGCACCGTCGCAAACTTGCCGAACTCCGCCTTCACCGTGCCCAGCACCTGCCAGACCTCGCTGGAGCGCTTTTCGATCGCCAGCGTGCGGAAGCCCATCTGCAGACTGTTGAGCAGCGCCAGCAAGGTGGTCGGCCCGACCAGGGTCACCCGCAGATCGCGCTGCAGCGAATCGAACAGCCCCGGTCGCCGCAGCACCTCCGCGTACAGACCCTCGGTCGGCAAAAACAGCAGCGCGAAGTCGGTGGTGTGCGGCGGCGCGAGGTACTTGTCGCGGATCAGCTTGGCCTGCACGCGCACCTGGCGCTCAAGCGCCGCCGCCGATGCCGCGACGCCTTCGACATCGACGCGGTCCTGCGCGTCCATCAGCCGCTCGTAGTCCTCGCGCGGAAACTTCGCATCAATCGGCAGCCGCACCGGCCGATCGGCATGCGTGCCCGGCAGCCGCACCGCAAACTCGACGCGATCGTTGCTGCCCGGCACGGTGATGCAGTTGGTCTCGTACTGCTCGATGGTCAGCACCTGCTCGAGCAGCGCGCCGAGCTGCACCTCGCCGAAGGTGCCGCGGGTCTTGACATTGGTCAGCATGCGCTTGAGATCGCCGACGCCGGTCGCCAGCTGCTGCATCTCGCCCAAGCCGCGCTGCACTTGTTCGAGACGCTCGGAGACCAGCTTGAACGACGCGCCGAGGCGAGTTTCCAGCGTGGTCTGCAGTTTTTCGTCGACGGTGGCGCGCATCTGTTCGAGCTTCTGCGCGTTGTCGGCCTGCAGTTTCTGCAGCTGCGATTCCAGCGTCGCGCGCATCTCGCCGAGGCGCTGCTCGTTGCGCTGGGTCAGCTCGTTGAGCCGCAGGCCGAGCGCGTCGGCGAAGCGCTGCTGCTGCGCTGCGCCCTCGCTGCGCGCCTTGCGCGCGTCCTCGGTGAGCACGTCGCGCAGCACGTCGAGGCGCTGGTCGGTGCGTACGTTGAATTCGGTCAGCCGCGCGCCGAAGCCCTCGATGCGCTGCGCCTGCGCTACCGACAGGCTGTCGAGCTGCTGGCGTAGCTCACCGCGACCGTCGCGCTGCTCGTCGCGCAGCGCGGTCTCGATGCGCTCGCGCAACGCACCGAGCGCGGCGTCTGGGGTGCGTCGCAGCAGCACGATCAGCAACACGATCGCAACGGCGACGGCGACGAGCAGGACGACGATCAAGGTGGCGATCTCTGGCATCGGCACAGTGTAGCGGCGCTGATCTCAGCGGCTGAGAGGCGCGAACCCCGCCACTGCAAAAACTGTCGTCGCAAACCGCACGCCACGGCTTCGCTCAATCCACTACCCGACAGAACACCGCCTTCAGATAGCGCGACTCGGGCACGTGCGCCATGAACGGGTGATCGGGGCCGGCGCCGGCCACCTTGAGCACTTGGATCGTGCGGCCGGCGTAGAACGCCGCGCGGCGCAGCATGTCGAGGAACTGCTCCTCGCTGACCAGACCGGTGCACGAGAACGTCGCCAACAGCCCGCCGGGCTTGACCACGCCGAGCGCGAGCTTGTTCATGTCGAGGTATTTCTTCAGCGCCGGGATCACCTGCTCGCGGTCGCGGGTCATCTTGGCCGGATCGAGGATCACCACGTCATACAGCTCGCCGGCGTTGCCGGCGTCGCGCAGCCACGCAAAGATGTCGGCCTGCACAAAACGGATGCGCGCGGCGCTTTCTGCCGGCAGATTGAGCTTGGCGTTGGCCTTGGCGATGGCCAGCACGTCGTCGTCGATGTCGATGCCGGTGACCGCCGCGGCGCCACGCACCGCGGCGTACACGCCGAAGCCGCCGGTGTTGCAGCACAGGTCGAGCACGCGCTTGCCGGCGACCTGGTGCGACAG
>JBOHYD010000243.1:0-2785 GCA_050737635.1 Luteimonas sp.
GTCCCGGCGTTCGCCGGGATGACGAGCAAAACAGTCGCGGAGGTTTGCAATGGACTACTGGCTACCCGTCGCATGGTTTGCGGTGATCGGTTTCGGCATCCTGATGTACGTGCTGCTCGACGGTTTCGTGCTGGGGCTGGGCATCCTCGCGCCATTTGCGCAGGACGAGCGTCAGCTCGATCACATGATGAACACCGCAGCTCCGATCTGGGACGGCAATGAAACTTGGCTGGTCCTCGGCGGCGCCGGGCTGCTGGCGGCATTCCCGAAGGCCTACGCGCTGATCCTGTCGGCGCTGTATCTGCCGGTGTTGTTAATGCTGATCGCGCTGGTGTTCCGTGGCGTCGCGTTCGAGTTCCGTTTCAAGGCCACGCGCGGCAAGCCGTTCTGGGGCGCGGCGTTCTCGCTTGGATCGCTGTTTGCGGCGTTCGCGCAGGGGCTGATCCTCGGCGCGATCGTCGAGGGCATGCCGCTCCACGACGGCAAATACGTCGGCGGCATCTTCGGCTGGTTCAGCCCGTTCGCGATGCTGACTGGCGTGGCGGTGGTGTTCGGCTACGCGCTGCTCGGCAGCAGCTGGCTGATCCTGAAGACCGACGGCGGCATGCAGAACACCGCGCGCACGCTGACCCGGCCGCTGGTGCTGGTGGTCGCGGCGTTCATGGCGCTGGTCAGCACCTCGCTGCCGTTTCTCGACTCGCGGATCATGGCGCGCTGGTTCGAGCACGGAAATTTTTGGTGGCTGTCGCCGGTGCCGCTGCTGGCGGCGGCCAACGCGATCGCGCTGTGGCGCGCGGCGATGCACGAAGGCCGCGATGCCGCCCCGTTTGTGCTGACGCTGTGCTTCTTCGGCCTCGGCTTCGCCGGCCTGGTGCTCGGCATCTGGCCCAACATCGTGCCGCCGTCGCTGAGCATCTGGGACGCCGCCTCGCCGCCGTCGTCGCAGGGCTTCGTGATGGTCGGCCTGGTGGTGCTGTTGCCGGCGATCCTCGGCTACACCTACTGGTCGTATTCGGTGTTCAAGGGCAAGATCGCCGCGGATGCGGGGTATCACTGAGCGGCGGGCGTTGAGGGGCGGAAGTGGGGAGTGGGGAGTCGGAAAATCAATGGCCAGAGTGCTTCCGCCTTTACTATTCCCGATTCCCGATTCCCGATTTCCCACCCCATGCACGCCTACGTCTACAAGAGCCAGCGCAAGGCCGACACCTATGTCTATCTAGCCGCGCGCGATGATTTCGTGCGATTGCCCGATGCGCTGCGCCTCGAGCTCGGCGCGCTGCAGTTTGTGCTCGACGTCGCGCTGACGCCGCAGCGCGTCCTCGCGCGCGAGAACGCCGCGACCGTGCGCGACAACCTCGCCGCACGCGGGTTCCACCTGCAGATGCCGCCGCGACAGGCGATCGATCCGCTGAGCGAGGACTGGAGCGGCGATGTCTGACCGCCATCCGCGGCGGCGCTTCGCGATCGCGCTGGCGCTCGGCGTTGCCGCCGCACTGGTCGCCGGATTCGGTGGCATTGCCGCAGTGCTGGCCGGTTGGCTGGCGCAGCCGGCGCTGGCGCTCGCCGTGCGCGCGTGGCGCGACCGGCAGGACCCGCGCCTGCAGACCAGCGCGCGGCGGCGCGACGACCTGCTGGCACTGGCGCTGCTGTGGGGCGGCGCGCTGCTGATCGCGGCGGCGTTGGTGGCGTGGCCATTGGCCGCGTTGCGCGACAGCGGCGGGCTCGGCGCGGCGCTGGGTTTGAGCGCGGTGATCGGGCTGCTGGTGATCGGTCTGTGGCGGACATGGCCGCTGTGGCGCGCGAGCGGTCGCGACGGCGGTGCGTTGCCGACACATCTGCGCGCGCTCGGCGATAGCGATGCCAGCGGCTGGCGCGGCGTGCTCGCCGCGGCGGGCGTCGCGGTCGTGCTGGCGATGGTGATCGCCCTCGCCTGGCCGGGCCTGCTGACGCCGACCGCGCGCTGGGCGGTCGCCGCACTCGGCGCGCTGGCGTGGCCGTGGCTGCACGCCGGCCTGCAGGCTCTGCGCGCGCCGTCGCCGTGGCCGATGCCGATCGTCGAGATGGACGGCGACGATGCCGCGCCGGCCGATGATTTCGACGGCGATGCCGATGCCGCGCTGTTCGACGCCGCGCGCCGCGGTCGCGTCGACCGCGCGCTGGAACTGCTCGACGCCGGTGCCGATGGGCACGCATTGCCGGCCAGTGACGGCGGCGACCGGCGCAGCCTGCCGGTGCTGGCCGCGGTGCTGCCCGACCTGCGCCTGCTACGCGCGCTGATCGCGCGCGGCGTCGACCTCAATGCCGCGCACCTCGGCACCACGCCGCTGCTCGCGGCCACCCGCGACAGCTGGCACGGCCGTGCCGAGGCGGTGATGACCCTGCTCGCCAATGGTGCCGATCCGCGCGCCGTCGACGGCGACGGCAACACCCCGCTGCACCACGCCGCGCGCAGTTCCGATCCTGGCGTGGCGGCACTGCTCGGCGACGCCGGTGCCGATCTCAAGGCGCTCAACCACGACGGCTTGACTCCGCTTGGCGTGGCCTGCGCGGCCGGCAATTGGCGGCTCGCGCGGTTTTTGCTTGAGCGCGGCGCGATGCCCGAACCCGACACGGCGACCCCGGCGCTGTTGGCCGCGGCCAGCGGTGACGAGGACGATGCCGTTGGCGTCGCCTTGCTGCTCAAACACAAGGCGCGCGCCAGCGTGCGCGATCGCGATGGCCGCACCGCGCTGCACGCCGCGGCGTTTGCCGGCCACCCCGAGATCGTCGCGGCGCTGCTCGACGC
>JBOHYD010000244.1:0-1611 GCA_050737635.1 Luteimonas sp.
GCGTTATCGAGCCGCAGTGTGCGCACCGCCTCGCGCAGAAAGCGCACCTTCTTGCCGGCGGATTCCACCAGCGTCACACGCAGTTCTGGCAGCGCGATCGCCAGCGGGATGCCGGGCAGGCCGGCGCCGCTGCCGAGGTCGGCGAGCGTTTCGAGATCGCGGACGTGGGCGTGCATCGCCAGCGAGTCGAGCAGGTGCTTGGCGACCATCTCGCGCGGATCGCGGATCGCGGTGAGGTTGTAGGTGCGGTTCCAGCGGTCGAGCAGTGCGAGGTAGGCGAGCAGCGGCGCGGCGAGCGCGGCGGCGAGGCCAAGCGCGGCGAGGCCGGCGGCGAGTTCGGCGTGCAGCGCCGGGTCACGGGAATCACTCATCGCGATAGTGTAGGCAGACCCACCGCCCGGCGCGGGCAGCGAGGATATTTTGTGAGAGGGGCGACAATCCGCTCCATCCGGCGTAGGAGCGCCCCATGGGCATGATGGGCGTTACCGGGAAGACCTATCGCGCCCATGGGGCGCTCCTACCTGCAGCGGTCGCCAAGCCAGCGCGGCGAGATAACCGCTGGCAGGGACGAAGGCTCGGAGCGTCCATGCCGCGACGCTGCCCAAGGCCGGATCGCAGTCGACCAGCCGCCAGTCGTCGCCATCGCGTGCAAACGCCAGCCGGTGCAGGCCGAACGCCAGACCGACGCCGTGCGCCTTCAACACCGCCTCCTTCGCGCACCACAGTTGCACAAACGCCGATTCGCGCGTCGCGTCGGGCAATGCCGCGAGTGCCGCCGCCTCGGCGGCGGTGAAGAAGCGCTCGGCCAGCCTCTGCGCGCGTGGGTGCGGACGCAGCAGCTCGAGATCGACGCCGACCCGCACGCCGCGGCCGAGTGCAACCAGCAGGCTGTCGCCGCTATGGCTCCAGCTGGCGTCGACAGGGCCATGCCCGCTGCCGAGCTGCGGGCGGCCGCGGGCGTCGCGGTCGAAGCGTAGGTCGGCGATGTCGACCTTCAACTGCTGCGCCAGCCATGGCCGTACCTGCGTCTCGGCCGGCGTGCCGTGCCGGTGCGGCCGCCACGCGCAGCGCACCGGACCGATTGCCACGCTGGCGTGGTCGCTGGATCGCTGACTGAACATGAACTTCGGTTTGGTGTCGGGTAGGCCGCTTAAGCGTAAAGTAACCGTCGGGGATTTAATGGCTGCTTGGAGCAGTGGCGGCATGCGCCGCGCGACAGGAGTACTGATGTCGGCAGTGATCCAGGGCGATTTCACGCCCGAGAGTTCCATCGCAGCCATCGCGTCGCCGCAACCGCTGGCGCACGGCGACGGCACCCGCGCAATCGCCTTTCACCGCGACGGCGCGATCGCGCTCGACACGTTCTACAGCCACGTCCGCGGTCTGGCCGCGCTGCTGCCCGACGCGCGTCATGCCGTCAACCTGTGCGAGGACCGCTACCGCTTTCTGGTCGCGTTCTGCGCGGTGGCGCTGCGCGGGCAGACCACGCTGCTGCCGCCGTCGCGCACGAAAGGTGCCATCGACGACGTGCGCGCGCAGCATCCCGACAGCTACTGCCTCGGCGACGGCGACCCCTGCGGCTGCGTGCTGCCGCCGCTCGGTGTGCCGCCG
>JBOHYD010000245.1:0-1860 GCA_050737635.1 Luteimonas sp.
GCGCGCTGAAGGTCAGATCGGCCTGCAGATCGGGCGCATTGCGCGCGCCGCCGAGCTTCAGCGTGCCGCGCAAGGTGCCGGTCGTGCCCGGCAGCAGGTCGGCAAGTTGCAGCGGCGCGAGATTGGCGTCGATGGCGAGCGTGTCACTGATACGGCCGCGCGCGTCGATGCGGCTGTCGCCGAGCGACAGCGCGATCTCGCCTTCGTGGTCGGAGGGCGTCGTCTCACCAGTGGCCGCGCCGTGCATCGCGAACCTCGCGCGGCCGCCGAGCTTGCGTGCACGCAGCGTGCCGCCGAGTTGGTCGATGTCGGCCTGCAGTTCGAGCCCGCCGTCGGCGCGCGTGCTGCCGATACTGGCGATGCGTGCCTTGACCGCGCCGCGGAAATCCGCCGCAAAATAGCCCGGGTCGAAGCCCGCCAGCGTCGCGCTGATGTCCCAGCCCAGCGCCGGCGCCCAGTTGACTACGCCGCTGGCGTCGAGGGTGCCGGTCGGCATCGCGATGTGCGCGGTCTTCAGCATCACCTTCTGCGTGTCGCCGCGGCCGTCGATAGTGACCGTTGCGGTCTGGCCGTCGCGTGCGAGCGTGGCGTTGCCGATCACCGCCCAGTCGGCGCTGGTGCCGGCGATGCCGAGGCGCGCAATGGCGGTGACCGGCGGCGTCGCGGGTTGGCCGTTGGCGGCCGGCGATGCGCCGAAGGCGAGATCGCGCGCGACCACCGCCAGCTTGAACCGCGCATTCCGTGGATCGTTGAAGTCGCCTTTGCCGCGCGCGCTGATGCGGCCGCCGAGGGTGTCGATCAACAGCGGCTTGAGTTCGATCGCCTGGTTGTCGAGCTTGAGCACTGACGGCTGCAGCACGACGCGCAGATCGCCCTGCGTCAGCTTGCCGCGCAGGTTCGCTTCGCCGCCGACGCCGCTGGCGGTGATGTCGAACGTCAGCGGTGTGCTCGGCGCCAAGCCTGCAAGCAGGCCCGCATCGAGCGCGGCGCTGTCGGCCTTCAGCGTCCAGCGCGGGGTGTCGGTGCCGTGCAGGGTGATCGCCGCATGCAGCGGTTTGGGTACGTTGCCGGCGATCGCGACGGCCATCGCGTCGAGCGTGCCGCGCGCGACCAGACCGATGCGCGGCCGCGCGCGGCCGAGCGGTGCTGGCAGCAGCGCGCCCAGGGTCAGATCGGTGGTGTAGTTATTGCGCGGAACGTAGTCGCCGTGCGCGGTGAAGCGGCCGCGGTCGCTGTCGATGACGATGCGTTGCAGATGCAACTTGCCGTCGCGCGCGTCGAGCCCGCCGCGCAAGCTCCGGATGTCGATCGTCGGCTCGCTCGCCGTCGTCACCTTGAAATCATCGACGCGGATCGCGTCGGCCTGCAGGCCGATCGGCAGTTCGATCCGCGGCAGCACGTCCGGCCAGCGCGGCAGCGCGAAGGGCTCGTCTGATTTCGGCAGGTCGAGCGTCGCGCCCTCGATGTCGAGCGCGTCCACCCGCAGCAGGCGGCCGAGCAGCGGACGGATGTCGGGATCGATGGTCACGCGCCTGGCCGCAAAGCGCAGCGTGCCGGGCGTCGCGCATTGGTCGAACGCGACCGGCTCGCCGTCCTTGTCGGGGCAGCGTTGCATGGTGAAGCGCAGGCCGGTCAGCGTCAGCGGCCCCGATGCCGGGCCTTCGGCGTGCTGCCAGGTCAGGCTGGTGCCGGCCGGCAAGCGCGCGGACACCTGCGACAGCAAGAAACCGCGCCCGCCGAGCGTCATCAGCAGCCAGTACGCGATGACGGTCAGTCCCACCACGAGCGCCACCGTGCCGATCGCGGAGCGGATCGCCCAGCGCCGCGCCAGCACGCGACGGCGCTCGCGCAGCAGGCGGA
>JBOHYD010000246.1:0-3608 GCA_050737635.1 Luteimonas sp.
GCGTGGTGCCAGCCAGCGGCGCAGGCCGCGCATGCGCACGGTGACATGGCAGGCTCCCCTGCCACCTACCGCGGCCAGCGCGTCGGCCAGCGCGTCGGCCTGGCGGGCGTTGCCGGCACGGCCGTCGCTCACCGACCAGATGGGTGCGGAATCGGTCATGGAGCGATCGACTGTGTTGCCAGTGTCACCAATCCGTTCCGATCCTGTGCCTGTCGCTTCATCGACGGGACTCTACACTGCCCGCTCGTGCCCCCAGACGGTACCGCCCCTACTCAGGATGCAGATGATGACCGACGCACTCCCCGCCGCCGCGCTCGACCAGTTGTTTCGCACCGCGCGCACCCACAACGTGCTCGGCGGCGAGGTCGGCGACGACACCCTGCGCCAGCTCTACGACCTGCTGAAATGGGCCCCGACCAGCGCCAACATGTCGCCGGCGCGCTTTGTGTTCGTGACGTCGAAGGCCGCCAAGGCGAAGCTCGAACCGGCGCTCGACGAAGGCAACCGCGACAAGACCATGGCCGCGCCGGTGACGGTGATCGTCGCCCACGACCTCGACTTCCACGACAAGCTGCCGTACCTGTTCCCGCACGCCGACGCCAAGGCCTGGTTCGACGGCCCGCGCGAGAAGCGTGTCGACGTCGCATTCCGCAACGGCACCCTGCAGGGCGCGTACCTGATCCTCGCCGCGCGCGCGCTCGGTCTCGACACCGGGCCGATGTCGGGCTTCGACAACGCCAAGGTCGATGCGGCGTTCTTCGCCGGCACCGCGATCAGATCCAATTTTCTGGTCAACCTCGGCCACGGCGACGCATCGAAGCTGTTTCCGCGTTCGCCGCGGCTGGGTTTCGACGAAGCCGCACGCATCGAATAGAGTAGCCCTCGCAACACCGCATCGACCGCCATTGCGCGTTCGATCGCATCACTAGCCGTCCAACCCTGCACATCCCCGGAGCACGTTATGACCGCAACGCCCTCGATCGCCCGTCGCCTGCAGCGCGCCGCCCTCGCCACCGCGCTGACGCTCGCCGCCGCCACCGCCGCCGCCGCGCCCGTCACCTACAAGCTCGACGCCACCCACACCGACGTGATCGCGCAGTGGAGTCATCTGGGATTTTCCAACCCGTCCGCACATTTCGGTCAGGCCGACGGCACCCTGGTCTATGACGCCGCCGACGTCGCGAAGTCGTCGGTGCAGGTCACGCTGCCGCTGGCCGGCCTCAGCAGCTTCACCCCGAGGTTCGACGAGCACCTGCGCAGCGCGGATTTCTTCGACGCCGCCAAGTACCCCGCCATCAGCTTCAAGAGCACCCGCGTCGAGTCGGCCGGCAAGGACAAGCTGAAGGTCACCGGTGACCTGACCGTCAAGGACAAGACCAAATCGGTGGTGCTGAACGTGACCCTCAACAAGAGCGGCATGCATCCGATGAGGAAAACCGAAGCGGTGGGTTTCGACGCGCAAACCACGCTCAAGCGCAGCGATTTCGGCGTCGATCGGTTCGTGCCCGGCGTCAGCGACGAAGTCACGCTGCGGATCACCACCGAGGCGCTGGTGCCCGCTCCCGCCACTGCGGCGAAATAATCCGTCGCAGACGATCGGCCACGACGCCGCGCCGCGCCGAACAGTGCGCTTGCGCGGCGTTTTCTTTTGCGGTGCTTGAACAGTCGGTTTTGTCATTGCCAAGCGCAGTGCGCAAACCTGCCAGTTCAACAGCATGGATTGATGACCGGCTACGCCGTTGAGAAGCGCCGCTCGCTGCGCTCGAAATGACCGTTGTTCAGAGATTCCTTTGAGATTGCGATGATCGTTTCCCTGCCCGGCGACCGTCGCGGCCACGTCAACGCCGGCTGGCTCGACAGCCGCCACAGCTTTTCGTTCGGCCAGTACCACGATCCGGCGTGGATGGGCTTCGGCGCGCTGCGCGTGATCAACGAGGACCGCGTCGCGCCCGGCGCGGGGTTTGCACCGCATCGCCACGCCAACATGGAAATCCTCAGCTACGTGATCGACGGCGCGCTCGCGCACCGCGACAACACCGGCGGCGAAGGCGTGATCCGCCAGGGCGAACTGCAGTGGATGAGCGCCGGCCACGGCATCGAGCACAGCGAGTACAACGCCTCGCAGACCGCGCCGGTGCATTTTTTGCAGATCTGGATCCAGCCCGACCGCGTCAACGCCGCGCCCGCGCACGCGCAGCGCGCGTTCGATCCCGATGCCCGGCGCGGCCTGTGGGCGACGCTGGCCTCGCCGGACGGTGTCGACGGCAGCCTCGCGATCCGCCAGCGGGCGTGGCTGCGTGGCGCGCAGCTGGCCGACGGCGAACTGGTGCGGATATCGCCCGATCCGGCGCGCCGCTACTGGCTGCAAGTGGTGCAAGGCGCGGTCGGCGTGCGCGGCACGCGTCTGCTGGCCGGCGATGCGCTGGGACTGGTCGAGGAGTCGCAGCCGCTGGACATCGTCGGCCACGGCGCTGCGATCGCCGATGTGCTGCTGTTCGACTTACCAGGATAGGGTGTGGTGTTGGTCTTGCCTGTAGGAGCGCCCGATGGGCGCTTCTACGCACAGATGGCGAGTCCGTCCACCGCGTAATTGAGATGCCGCGCGTTAAACTGCCGCACCCGATCCGCCCGGCATCACGCCATGACCACCGCCTACGCCAGCCCCGTGCAAGCCAACGCGCAGACCCGCTACGAGGTGCGCCGCGCCGACCTGCCGCTGAGCTGCCCGCTGCCGGCGATGGCGCTGTGGAACTCGCACCCGCGCGTGTACATGCCGATCGAGGCCGAAGGCGGTGCGTCCGATTGCCCGTACTGCGGCGCGCATTTCGTGCTGATCGACTGATCCGGCAGTGACATCGCGTGCGCCGCTGACCGTCGTGCAGCTGCTGCCGGCGCTGCAGTCCGGCGGCGTCGAACGCTCGGCCATCGAGGTCGCCGAGGCGCTGGTGCGTGCCGGCCATCGCGCGCTGGTGGTGTCGGCCGGCGGACGCCTGCTGCCGGCGCTCGCGGCCACCGGCGCCGAACACCTCGCTCTCGACATCGGCCGCAAGTCGCTGCTCACGCTGCGCCACGTGCGCACGCTGCGCGCGCTGTTCGCGGCCGAACGCGTCGACATCGTGCACGCGCGTTCGCGGCTGCCGGCGTGGCTCGGCTGGCGCGCGCTGCAAGGCATGCCTGCCGCGTCGCGGCCGCGTTTCGTGACCACCGTGCACGGCCTCAACTCGCCGTCGCGCTACAGCGCGATCATGACCGCAGGCGAGCGCGTGATCTGCGTGTCGCAGAGCGTGCGCGACTACGTGCGGCAGCACTATCCACGCACCGATCCGGGCGCGCTGCGGGTGATCCCGCGCGGCATCGATCCGGCGGCGTTTCCGCCATCGCCGTGGCCCGATCGCGCCGCGCGCGCGCGCGGCAGCCGCACATCCGTCGCTCGG
Organism: Luteimonas sp.; assembly: GCA_050737635.1. Classification (GTDB taxonomy): domain Bacteria; phylum Pseudomonadota; class Gammaproteobacteria; order Xanthomonadales; family Xanthomonadaceae; genus Luteimonas. The sequence goes on from JBOHYD010000246.1 coordinate 3,435, forward strand.
CGGCGACGGCCCGCTGCTGCTGCTGCCCGGACGCGGCACGCGCCTGAAAGGCCACGACGATGCGCTCGCGCTGCTCGCCGCGCTGCGTGCCGATGGCCGCGACGCGCGGTTGTGGATGCCCGGCGCGCGCGAGCCGACGCGCACGGATTACGTCGCGGAGCTGGAGGCGCGCGC